>CALMEH010000561.1 GCA_937863115.1 uncultured Acidobacteriota bacterium | reverse complement strand
GACCGCCGCCGCCAAACATTCCGCCTAAGCCGCCACCGCCGAGAAGTCCGCCGACTTTCAGATCCAAAACCGGCACGACTCGTGATTGCGCCACCGACGACAAGCTAAAAACCAGTAAAATAGATAATGTAGAAATTATTTTCATTTTGTTTTCAATTTGTTAGAACCGTTTATTTGTTGTAGAAAAAGAAAAAGAAAAACGCCGCCGCGTGTTCCATTTTCACACCTTCGGCATAACCGATTGTCGAACGGCTTGAGTTTTCGACTTTGCCGTTTGAATTGACATAACCGAGCGTCGAACGGCTTGAATTTTCAACCGAACCGTTTGCATTTATGTAGCCGAGCGTTGTGCGGCTGGCATTTTCAACTCGTCCGCTGTCCGAAATATAACCAAGTGTTCTACGCGATGAATCTTCGACTCTGCCGTTCGAATCAATGTAGCCAAGCGTTCGACGGCTTCCGTCTTCAACCGTTCCACTCGAAGAAATATAACCTAGCGTCCGACGACTCGAATCTTCGATTTTCTGTGCAAAAGTTGATACACAAACCAATAAAAGAATACTGATAGCTAAAATTGTTTTTTTCATAAATTTTCTTTTGTTTCCTCACTATTTATGACCGCTTTGCTTTCAACGTTTTGCTGAAAAAACTGATTCGCAAAATAGATTATCAACCCGATTGCGGCAACTATCAAAAGAACCAAACCTTCTTTTTTATAATCTACATTCGACAACAGCCAAACCACCAAAATCAGCGAAAGCATCGAAGCCAAAACATCAAACGGAACTTTAAATTCTGCCTTCGGAACATCTTTTCGCTGACGAAAAACCGGCAAAGCCAAACAGGTTGTTGCATAAACAATCAATCGTGTGATGGTGCTGATGGTCAAAGCCGAAATGAAGGAAGCTTGAATCGTAAAAATCAAGATGCAAACAGACGTTAAAATTATCGAAATATACGGCGTTTTAAATTTTTCGTGAGTTTTTGCCAAAAATTGCGGCAATTGCTTTTGTGCGGTGATGGCGATCGGCATCATCGCCGAGATCATCTACGAGGCGCCGCACGATCAGCAGCCGGGATTCGTCATCGCCGTCGCCGATACCGGCGGGGGAGCCCCGGCCGCGGCAGAACCCGCCCCCGAACGTCCCCCGCCGCATCCGCCAAAGGTCGCTCAGATTTTGCCAAGTCCGGCAAAGTTCCGATAGCCACGATTTGAATTACGATAAAAAGAACGGCACAAAACGCGAGCGCGAACAAAAGCGCAAAGGGCACATTTTTTTGCGGATCTTTAGTTTCGCCCGCCGGAATTACCGCCGCCTCAAACCCGACAAACGCATAAATCAAAATCAAAATCGCGCTCGAAAACGAAGCGTATTCGGGAATTTCTCCAAAAGTAAAATTTGCGGGTTGAATAAAAAACAAACCGACGGTCGCAAAAATCATCAGCGGAATAATTTTCCCAACTGTGAAAATATTCGTCATCACAGACGATTCGCGCACGCCGAGAAAATTAATAACCGTAATCGCCGAAACGATTAAAACTATCAAACCAACACGCCACGAGCCTTCGTTTGCTTGAGGAAAAAAAAAGCCGAGATATGCCAGAAGCAAATTGCAATTTGCGGCAAAAGTCGTAACGCGGACAATCCAATAAAGCCAGCCGACTTCAAAGCCGAACATCGAGCCGAAGGCTTCTTTGGCATAGAGATACATTCCGCCCGTCGCCGCAAAACGGCTGGAAACTTCGGCGTAGCAAAGCACAATAAATCCGATAATCACCGCGCAAGCAAAAAACGCCAAAAGGCTGTAACCACCAATCAAAGCCGCAACTTTTGACGGTAAGCCAAAGATTCCCGCACCAATAATCGTGTTCACGGCAATCGCCGTTAAATCCCAACGGCTGATGCCGCGAACTAATTTTTCTTCCATACTTTTTGGCGGAAACTTCTTGTTTTCGGGTTATAAATCTATATCAACTATCAGTTTCAAGTTATTGGTATCACCGGTGATGACGTGCAGTTGAAAATTTTTGAAGCAATTAGCCAGATGAAGCGTTACTTGGTCGCCCATATCTTCTTCTTGTTCGGCGATTATTTTCAAAAGCTCGCGGGAAATTTGCTCCGCCGGTTTGCTGGCTTTAAACTGATACATAAAATTGAAATCGCCTTTCACCGTCAGGTGCAAATCCATCCCGAAATTGACAACGTGATTCCAGAACATTATTTGCCCGAGTTTTTTGAATTGCCCTTCAATCGCATCTACCATTGATCCCTGCGCCCCTTTTAACGGACTTTTCGGCACGGCTTTGAAGGCGTGTTTAATCCAAATACTGCCTTCTGTCCAAGCACTACTACTAAACTTAAAACCGTGGCTTCCCGTGGCGTTTAATTCAAAACCTATCATAACTATTTACCTCCTCAAGGTCTTCTTGTTTTATTTTGAACTAAAAATAAAAACCTTTGTTTAGTTCCTTGCCGAAGCCTTTTCGCTTATAATAATAGCCGTAAAAAATCTATTCGCAAAACTAATCCGATGAAAAATATAACTGCAATTCTTTTGATTTTCGCTTTCGCTTTTACAACTACCGCACAAACGCGCAATCGAAAAGCCGATACAATCAATCCGCCGAAAAATTATAAACCGCTTTTTGCCATAAATTATTCGCCGTTGCGACTTTTGTTAAATTCAGCCGTCAACGACACAATCAAGCAATTTTCCGCGAAAAATCTGAAAGCTGAAAATATTGCGGCAACATTAATTGATTTGCGCGATTGGGAAAACCCGAAGATGGCAAACGTGCGCGGCGAAGAAAAAATTTATTCGGCAAGCGTTGTCAAAATGTATTATATGGCTGCGCTTTATCAGCAGATTCAAGACGACAAAATAAAAGTTACGCCGGAATTGACACGCGGTTTGAAAGATATGATCGTTGATTCTTCAAACGATGCAACGGGTTATATTTTCGACGTTTTGACCGACACAACGAGCGGTTGGGAAATGCCGCAGAAGGAATTTGATGTTTGGCAATATAAACGCAATGCGGTCAATCGTTATTTTGCTTCGATGGGATATGCAAATATCAATATCAATCAAAAAACCTTCTGCGAAGATGCCTATGGACGCGAACAGCAATCGCGCAATTACAAAGGCGAAAACCGCAATATGTTGACGACAAATGCCACCGCGCGTCTGCTTTCCGAAATCGTTTCAGGCAGAACCGTCAACGCTGAGAAAAGCGTTTTGATGATGAATTTGATGAAGCGCAATCCGTTTGCCGAAGGCGATAAAGACGACCAATCGCGTGGATTTACGGGAATTGCGCTGATAAATAAAAACTTGAAGGATGCAAAACTTTGGTCAAAAGCAGGTTGGACTTCAAAGACGCGCCACGATGCCGCATATATCGAAACGGCGGACGGTTTGAAGTTCGTTTTAGTAGTTTTTACTGAGAATTTTGCGAACGAACGCGACATCATTCCGAGCGTGGCGGGCAAGATTTTGGATGGTTTGGGAAAAATCAAATAATCGCTTACAATGTTACACACAACTCCACCAAAATAAAATTATGACTGAAAATCAATTTAATCAATTATTCGGATTAGTAACCAAAAGCGTTGAATCAACCCAACGCCTCGAGAAAGGATTTGCTGAATTAAAGCAAGATGTTTCGATATTAAAAGAAGATGTTTCGATATTGAAACAAGACGTTTCTGAACTTAAAACAGGTCAAGCCAAACTTGAGGAAGATCAAACCGAAATTAAACAAGATATTTCCGAAATTAAAAAAGAAATAAAAATAATGAATCGTTCTATGGCTTTTTTAGCAAAAGATTCGTTAGACTTACGCGCTCGTGTCAGCGTTTTGGAAGACGAAGTGGCTATCACAAATTAACTCCTGAAATTATGAAAAAATCAATTTTATTTGTTGTTTTATTATTTGCCGTCAATTCTTTCGCGCAGGAAACTTATCAAAAACCGCCGAAGGAAATTTTAGATGTTTTGAACGCTACGGTGATTCCTTCGACTTCGGTTTCGCCGTCGAAAGATAAAATCGCACTGCTCGAACCGCTTCGTTATCCGCCGATTTCGGAACTCGCACAGCCGATGTTGCGTTTGGCAGGTTTGCGGATAAATCCGAACAATAACGGACAGCATCGTCAGCCTTATTTCACAAAATTGACGCTCAAAAATGTTTCGGACGGCAAAGAAACGCTTGTAAATCTGCCGCCGAATGCACAGATTTTTTCGCCGATTTGGAGCGCAGACGGCAAATATATCGCCGCCGGAAATATTACCGCAAACGGCATCGAACTTTGGATCGTTGAAACGGCAAACGCCAAAGCCAAGAAAATAAAAGATGTCCAAATTAATTCGGCTTTCGGCGGTTTTGAATGGATGCCCGACCAAAAATCACTGCTCGTAAATCTTGTTTCAGCAAATCGCTGAACTGCTCCGCAATATCAAAATGTCGTCCCGATTGCGCCGAATATTCAAGAAACTTCGGGCAAAAAAGGCGGCGTTGCAACATTCCAGGATTTGCTGAAATCGCCGAATGACGAAAAACTTTTTGAATATTACGCAACTTCGCAACTCGCTGTTGTCGGCGTTGACGGCAAAGTAAAAACGCTCGGAAACTCCGCGATTTATGATTTGGCTGACGTTTCGCCCGACGGAAAATATATTCTCGTTTCGCAAATCAAACGCCCGTTTTCGTATCTTTTTCCGTATTTTCGTTTTCCGAAATTGGTTGAAGTTTGGGATTTGAGCGGCAAAAAAGTTTATGACGTGGCAAATATTCCACTTCAAGATAATTTGCCCGTGCAAGGCGTTCCGACAGGACGCAGAAGTTACGGCTGGATTCCGACGGAAAGCGCGACTTTGATTTGGGCGGAAGCACTCGACGGCGGAAATCCGGCGACGAAAGCCGCGCTGCGCGATAAATTGATGACGCTTCCTGCGCCGTTTTCTTCGGAGGCGAAACAATTAATCAACATCGAACAACGCTATCAAGGCAGAGTTTTCGGCGAAAAAGACGGCTTAATGTGGTTTTACGATTACAACCGCGACACGCTCAAACGACGAATTTTTCAAATTGATTACCGCAACCCGTCAACGCCGAAAATGATTTCGGACTTGAGCATCAACGACCGCTACAACGACATCGGCACACCCGTTATGAAATCTCTGCCGAACGGCGAAAGAGTTATTCATCAAAACGGCAACCAAATTTATCTGAGCGGTTTGGGAGCATCTCCTAAAGGAGATAGACCTTTTCTGCGAAGAATGAATTTGCAAACCTCAAAAATTGAAGAAATGTTTCAATCTAATGATGAAACCTACCAAGCGTTTGTTACTATGATTGACGAATCCACAATTATTACACGCGAGGAATCTTCAACAAAACCACCAAACTTATTCCTTCGTAGAGGTTTTCAAATAGACGGAGCCGGTTCTTTAGATAGACAACTGACTGACTTTAAAGACCCGACACCGCAACTTCGCGGCATCAAAAAGCAAATTGTAAAATATAAACGCGAAGACGGCGTTGATTTGTCGTTCACGCTTTATTTGCCGCCGAATTATAAGGAAGGCGAAAAATTGCCGACCGTTGTTTGGGCTTATCCGCAAAGTTTTACCGATGCTTCAACTGCCGGACAAATTTCGGGTTCGTCCAATCGTTTTACTTCGATTGGCGGAATTTCGCATCTGTTTTTTCTGCTGAAAGGTTATGCAATTTTAGATGACGCGGCGATGCCGATTGTCGGTTCGCCGATGACCAAAAACGATACGTTTATCAAACAAGTTGTTGATTCGGCAAAAGCAGCGATTGATAAAGGCGTTGAAATGGGCGTGGTTGACAGAAATCGTGTCGGCGTTGGCGGACACAGTTACGGCGCGTTTATGACGGCGAATTTGCTCGCGCATTCCGATCTTTTCCGCGCCGGAATTGCGCGTTCGGGCGCGTATAATCGCACACTTACGCCGTTCGGTTTTCAAGACGAACAACGCTCATTTTGGGAAGCACAAAAGATTTACACCGATGTTTCTCCGTTCTTTTATGCCAATAAAATCAACGAACCGATTTTGCTGATTCACGGCGAAGCGGACAACAATCAAGGAACTTTCCCGATTCAATCGGAACGACTTTTCGCCGCAATCCAAGGCAACGGCGGCACAGCGCGTTTGGTGATGCTTCCGCTCGAATCACACGGTTACGCCGCGCAGGAATCAACCGAACACACGCTTTTCGAGATGATTAATTGGTTTGATAAATACGTTAAGAATGCAAAATGAGAAATAAGAAGTAAGGTGAAGTGTGAAATGAGAAGTGAGATTGGCTTCCCATTTCTCATTTCTTTATTGAATATCTCTTATTTCGATTAATTCACGGTTTCCGCCAAAAACGAATGAATCTTCCGCCGGAAAATTTTCGATGCCGTTTTGCAATAATTTTTCGGCTTTCATTGCCGAAACAGGTTTTGAAAACAGATAACCTTGCCCGTAATCGCAACCGAGATTTTGAAGTTGGCGAAGTTGTTTTTCGGTCTCAATTCCTTCAGCAACAATCTCAAGATTCAGATTTTGTCCGAGTAACAGTAGCGTCCGCACAATTGCCTCGCATTTCTCATTTGAATCCATTCGATTAATAAACGAACGATCAATTTTCAATCGGTCAAACGGAAAACGGTGCAGATAACTCAAAGAAGAATACCCTGTGCCGAAATCATCGGTGCTGATGTGTGCGCCGATGTCATGCAATTCGTTCAAAACTTGCTGTGCCGTTTCGTGATGTTCCATAACGGTGCTTTCCGTTACTTCGAGTTGAAGACATTTTGCTTTCAAACTCGTCTTAAACAAAATTTCTCTGACCTGCGTCGTTAAATTCGGGTGCATCAGTTGTTTTGCCGAAAGATTAACGCTAATCGGCACAGATTTGAAAGCCGGAAAACGCTTCTGCCATTCGACGGTTTGGCGACAGGCTTCTTCCAAAATCCATCTGCCAATCGGAATAATCAAACCTGTTTCTTCGGCAACGGAAATAAATTCATTTGGCGCAACAAGTCCGTATTCCGGATGTCGCCAACGCAAAAGTGCTTCAAATTCAACAACTTTGCCCGTGCGTAGCGAAACAATCGGCTGATAATTTACCTCAAACTCGTGGCGTTCGAGCGCGTGGCGCAAATCGGTTTCAATTCTGAGCAGATTCATATTGCGAACGTGCATTTCGCGGTCGAAAATTTCATAACGTGCTTTGCCCGCATCTTTTGCCCGATACATTGCCGAATCTGCATCGCGCAAATAATCTTCCGGCTGGCGGTGTTCACCATCCGAAAGAATTATTCCGATGCTGACGGACGTAAAAACTTCGTAACTGCCGAGTTGAAACGGTTCGGAAAGCCGTTTCTGCAAACGGTCGGCGATTTTCTCGACATCGCCGATTTCGCCTGTGCGGTGTAGCAAAATTGTAAACTCATCGCCGCCGAGACGCGCCACGATGTCGCCCGGTCGAACGCAAGATTTCAAGCGTTCGGCAATCGCAATCAAAAGTTTATCGCCGATGTCGTGTCCGAGTGAATCGTTAATTACTTTGAAACGGTCGAGGTCTAAAAACAAAACCGCAAAACGTGACCAACCGTTTCCAAACGAACGATCAATCGTATCCTTCAAACGGCTCATAAATTCGACGCGGTTCGGTAAATTCGTCAGCGCGTCGTGCCGGGCATAATGATTCAGTTTCGATTCGGCAAGTTTTTGGTTATGAATGTCGGTGTTTGTGCCAAACCATTTAACGATATTTCCCTGTGCGTCGCGTCCGGCTGAAGCCCGCGCCAGATGCCAACGATATTCGCCGTCGCGCCTCAAAAGCCGAAATTCGGTTTCGTAATCATTGCCCGTCTTCAGCGCGTAAGTCCAATTTTCGATACATTCGGGCAAATCGTTCGGATGCACGACAGTTTGCCAATTTTCTTCGATCAAATCAACGGGTTCGCGCCCGAAATATTCTTTTGTTTTACCGTTGACGTAATCCAATTTTCCGTCCGGTCGTGCTGTCCAAACCTGGTGCATTATCCCTTCGCCGAGCAGACGATAGCTTTCTTCACTGCTCTTTAAATCGGCTTCGGCTTTGAGGCGTTCAGTAATGTCCCGCCCGATGCCTTGCACACCGACAGGTTTACCATTTTGAACAATTAACCGTGTGCTGATTTCGAGCGAAACACGCTTTCCGTCTTTGTTAATTATTTCGATTTGATAAGCTGTCTGGTCTTCGCCATCAACTTTGCACTGAATCATCTGTCGCGCCAATTCGAGAAATTCCGGCGCAACCACTTGAGATATATTCATCGGTAAGGCTTCTTCGCGTAAAAATCCGGTAATAATCTCTCCGGCACGGTTAAGCGATGTAAAATTCCCTTCCAAATCGTGCGTGTAAATCAAATCGTTCGCGTTTTCGACAAGCTCACGGTAGCTTTCTTCGGAATCTTTTAGGGCTTGTTCGGCGCGTTTGCGCTCGGTTATGTCGCGGGCTGTGCCTTGAATGGCGATTGGCAAACCGTCTTTGTAAATCGCGGTGCTGTTAATTTCGAGTGTGATTTGTTTGCCGTCCTTCGTCAAACAATCCGCTTCATAGACGGTTTGTTTTTTCCCCGCAATTTTTTCCTTGAGCCTTCGTTTCACGGTTCTAAATTGTTCTGGAACAATAATTTGCCGCATATTGAGTTTTAAGGCTTCCTCGCGTGTATAACCGAAAACGCGCTCAACAGCTCCGTTTATCGAAAGATAATTTCCCTTCAAATCGTGGATATAAATCAAATCGCTGGCATTTTCAAAAAGATTGCGATAGCGGATTTCGCTTTCCTTGAGAGCATTTTCCGCCACTTTTCTCGCTGTAATGTCGTTCCACATCACCATTCCGGCAAAAATTTCACCTCTTTCGTTTTTTACCGGAAGTATGTAAATGTCGTAAAAATTATCGTTCTTACTCCACTCAAAATGAAGTTTTTCCCCCGCCAAAGCGCGACGATAATAACTGCTCCATTTATCGCAAATTTCCTGCGGGAAAATATCAAATATTGTTTTTCCCTCAAAGTTTTCGGCGGAAAGTCCATGTTCGGATAGTTGATCACCTTCGGCAAGAATGTATCGCAAATCCGAGTCAAAAAGCAGAACTGCCGTGTTCGGGATATTTCGTGTAAAAGTGCGGTAAAGTTCCTCACGGCGTTCGATTTCTTGTTTTGCAAATTTTCGGTCGGTAATGTCCATAATCAAACCTTGGAGACGCACAACCTTTCCTGCTTTATCACAAACACAAGACCTTCGGTCGCGCACCCAATAAATTTCTCCTTTTTTTCCGACAATTCGATATTCATAATCTGTTCTGCCCGCCGCAGCAACGGCTTTAGCAGATTCCTTCAGAATACGTTCGCGGTCGTCTTCGTGAATTGCGTTAACCCAAATATTCGGATTAGCAAACCATTCATCGAGAGAGTATCCGAGATTTTTTAACGCCGAACTAACGTAAATCGGCTTGAATGGCGGAAACGGCTCGACAACATAAAATATTACGGGCAAATCTTCGATAAATTCACGAAATTCGATTTCACCGTATAAATCCGTTTTAGAATTGTCTGATTTTTCGATAGTCGAGTCGTTTAGGAGTTTGGTTTTCTTTGGCATATTTTGAACACTTCGCGGGGAAAAAGTGCCGCATTTTGTCATTGTGAATCACATAGTTTGTCATTTAGAATGATATTCAGTCATTCGTTTTTTTTGTATGAGAATTTTAAATTCTTTAGATATAGATTTTACCGGCATTTCGGCAAAATCCTATAAAAAACTGTGTGCAAAAACTATGCCACCGGCTTACGGCTCCGGCGATTGAAGTTTGTGCCTGAAAAGCGTTAAACTTTAGTTCAAATCTGAATCATTCCGAAAAACTATGAAAAAAATTATTTGCTTGCTGATTTTATTTGTTTTTACCGCACCGAGTTTTGCACAAACAATGCCGCCCAACGCTGATAAATTACTTTGGGAAAAGGCTCTGAAAATTCATAAAAAAGCGATTATAATTGACGGTCACAACGACATTCCATCGCCGATGGTTGATGAAGATTTTGATTTAGCAACCAATTCCATCGGAAAATATCACGTTGACGGCGACCCGTTTCATACGGATTTGAACCGTTTCAAACTTTCGGGAATCACGGGCGAATTTTTCTCGATTTACGTTTCGGGAACAAACAAAACGCCGATGCTTCGGGCAATGGAAATGATTGACGCAACTTACCGCGAGGCGGAAAAGCATTCAAGTCAGATGTCAATGTGTTTTACATCTGATGAAATTCGTCGCGCCAAAAAGAACGGAAAAACCTGTGCTTTGATGGGCATCGAAGGCGGTTATGCGATTGAAAATTCGCTCAAGGCTTTGCGAAATTTTTATCGAATGGGCATCCGCTATATGACTTTGACGCACAACGTAACGCACGATTGGGCGGAAACCCACCGCGACAATGGCAAAGGCAAAGGTTTGACCGATTTCGGCAAAGAAGTCGTCAAAGAAATGAATCGTTTGGGAATGCTCGTTGACATTTCGCACGTTTCCGACAAAACAATGAACGACGTTTTGGACGTTTCGACCGCGCCGATTATCGCTTCGCATTCATCGGCTCGCGGCGTGGCAAATCATACGCGCAATGTTCCGGACGACGTTCTCAAAAGAGTTGCACAAAACGGCGGCGTGATTATGATAAATTTTTATCCCGCATTTCTGGACGAAAATTACAACAAAGCCGAAAACGAACGCACCGAAAAACTTAAACCCCAAATTTTGGCTTTGCAAGAAAAATATAAAGACGACAAACAAGCATTAAACGAAGCCGAACGCAAACTTTTCGCCGAAAATCCGATTGATGTGCCGAGTTACACGCGCATTGTTGACCACATTGACCACATCAAAAAAATCGCCGGAATTGACATCATCGGAATCGGTTCGGACTTCGACGGCGTTCCGCTTCTTCCCAAAGGAATGAACGGAATGGAAGATTTGGTTCTTGTAACTTATGAAATGCTCCGACGCGGTTATACCGAAACCGAAATTAAAAAAGTTTTGGGCGAGAATTTTTTAAGAGCATTCTCAAAAGCCGAACAAGTTGCGCGAATAAACACCCGCAAAATCAGCGGCGATGGAAGTTTGTTGAAGTTGAAAAAATGAATCTTTGCCGCGTTTGCGCTCAAGAATTAAAAACGCGCTTTTCGGAAGCGACAGACCCGCAAACTAAAGAAAAGTTTGCGGTTTTAGATTGCACGAATTGCGGTTTCGCTGAAACGCATCCACAACCTGAGAATTTAGAAACATATTATGCCGAATATTATGGCAAGCGGCACGGTTTTACGAACGATTATTGCGCTTGGCGAAGAATTATATTTTTAGAAAAAAGTTGCGCTTCAAACAATAAATCAAAACGTCTTTTAGATGTCGGTTGCGGCGACGGAACATTTCTGAACGCGGCAAAAAAACGCGGTTGGAACATTTGCGGAACTGAATTAAACGCCGGACGATTTGAAGATTCTGAACTTGAAATCTACAAAGATTTGCAAAAAGTTCAAGAAAAACACGGCGTAAATTCGTTCGATGCGATAACAATGTGGCACACGCTCGAACATTTCAAAAATCCGCGTGAGATTTTAGAAAGCGCGTTTGAACTTCTCGCACCCGAAGGTATTTTGTTCGTTGCCGTGCCTGATGCGAGAGGTTTTCAAGCCAAAATCTTCGGCAAATATTGGCTGCATTTGGACGTGCCGCGCCATCTGTTTCACTTTGATTTCAATTCGCTGAAAATGCTTTTGAAACAAACAAATTTTGCGGTAAAAAATCATTGGCATCAAGAATTTGAATACGATTTGCTCGGGTGGTCGCAAAGCGCATTGAATGCAATTTTCTGCGAACCGAATGTTTTTTTTAAATCGCTTTCGGGACACGAAACGAATGTAAATGCGTTCGTTAAATCAATAAATTTCACACTCGGCATTGGTTTTTCGGCATTGGCTTTGCCGTTTGTTTTATTCGGAACTCTGGCGCAAAAAGGCGGAACGCTCATTGTTTGCGCTTCAAAGTTTGACAACCGATAAATGATAACTGATAACTGATAACTGACAATGCTCAACGGAAAAAAAATCATCGTCGTAATGCCCGCGTATAATGCTGAGAAAACTTTGCAGCAAACCGTCGCGGAAATTCCGCGTGAAACGGTTGATGAAATCTTGCTCGTTGACGATGCAAGCACTGATAAAACCGTTGTAAAATCAGTCGAATTGGAATTGATAACCTTTGAACATCAAAGAAATTTCGGTTACGGGCGCAATCAAAAAACCTGTTACCGCGAAGCCTTACAACGCGGCGCGGATGTTGTTGTGATGGTTCATCCCGATTACCAATATTCGCCGAAATTGATCGTGCCGATGGCGGGCAAGATTGCGTTCGGCGAATACGATGTCGGTTTTGGGTCGCGCATTTTGGGCAAAGGCGCACTCGCGGGAGGAATGCCGGTTTATAAATATGCCGCGAATCGTTTTTTGACACTCGCGCAGAATATTTTGATGAGTCAAAAATTGAGCGAATATCATACGGGCTTTCGCGCTTTCAGCCGCGAAGTGTTGGAGAATCTGCCGCTCGAAGAAAACTCCGATGATTTCGTTTTCGACAATGAAATGCTCGCGCAAGCCGCGTTTTTCGATTACCGAATCGGCGAAATTTCTTGCCCGACGCGCTATTTCGATGAAGCAAGTTCGATAAACTTTTCGCGCTCGGTAAAATACGGCTTCGGCGTGCTTTCAACTTCGCTGAAATTTCGTTTGCATCGTTGGAAATTAGTTAAATCAAAGATATTTCGTGAAACGGAACACAAAGATTTGCCGCCATATTATAGCGAAATCGAGAAAAACACGCGCTAATTCGCGGATTCAAAGCTGAATGTCAAGCATTCTCAAGTGAAACTTAATGATTCTCAACTGAAAGTTGAGCATTCTCAAGTGAGAGTTGATGATTCACAATTGAAAGGCGAAGATTCACAGGTGAAAGTCAGAGATTCACAACTAAACTTTGAAGATTCACAACTTTTAAGACAGAAATGAGCGAAAACGAAACGAATTTTCTTCAAAAAAACTCGCCCATAATCATCGTTGGCGCACTTATCGCGGCATGTTTGATTATCTATACGCAAACCCTTTGGTTTGATTTCATAAACATTGACGACCGTGCATATATTTATGAAAATCGTGCGCTTTTAAGCGGATTTAATTGGGAATCGGTCAAATGGACGTTCACCGCGTTTTATTCGGGAAATTGGCATCCGGTAACGTGGCTTTCACATTTTCTCGATTTCGCGCTTTTCGGTTTGAACGCCGGCGGACATCACGCGACGAATGTTTTATTTCACACGCTCAATGCGGTTTTAACCTTTATCGTTTTTCGCAAAATAACCGGAGATGTTTGGAAAAGCGCGATTGTCGCCTTTCTTTTCGCCGTTCACCCGACGCACGTCGAATCCGTCGCGTGGATTGCCGAACGACGCGATGTTCTTTCGACATTTTTCTGGTTGCTGACAATGCTTTTTTATTTCAGATACGCAAAGTCCAAAGTCCAAAGTCCAAAGTCCAAAGTCCCGAATTATATTTTGATAATTCTATTTTTCGCATTAGGATTAATGTCGAAAGCAATGCTCGTTACATTACCATTCGTGCTGTTGCTATGCGATTTTTGGGCGTTGGAACGATTTAAAAGATTATCCGATTTGAAGCCTTTGATAATCGAAAAACTTCCGCTTTTTGCTTTGACGATTGTGGCAAGTGTGATAACTTTTCTCGCACAAAAGAGCGGCGGCGCAGTCGAACAAGTTTCGTTGTCTGAACGTCTTGCAAATGCAGTTACGGCTTACGCAAAATATGTCGTAATGCTTTTTTATCCCGTAAATTTAGGACTTTGGTATCCGTTTGAGCCGAATAAAAATCCTCTCGAAATTATCGGTTCGGCAATTTTGCTTTTAATTGTTTCGGCGTTTTGCTGGCGCGAAAGAAAGCGGCGAAAATATCTTTTGATGGGCTGGCTTTGGTTTTTGGGAACGCTCGTTCCCGTCATCGGTTTGGTGCAAATCGGGATGCAAAATCTGGCAGACCGTTACACATATATTCCTTATTTCGGGCTTTTCGTGATGGCTGTCTGGGGCGCGGGCGATTTATTAGAGCATTTCAAAATTGACAAAAAAATCGCTTTTGCAATTTGCGTGATTTCGATTTTAATATTGAGCGTTTTGGCTTTTCGGCAAACTTCGCTTTGGAAATCAAGCGAAACGCTTTACGAAAATTCGCTTCGCGTTACGGAGAAAAATTATTTTATTATTACGAATCTTTGCTTGCATCATTTCATCAAATCCGCGCCGCAAATCGCCGAACCGAAATGCACCGAACTTCTCGCGCAAACGCCGCCATCGGCTGAAAGTAATTATGTTTTGGGCGTTTTGCGAATGCAGACGGGCAAATTCGATCAATCAATTCAAAACTTTGAAGCGGCAATTCGTCTGCGCCCCGATTGGGGAATTCTTTACACAGGCTTGGCAAATACTTTATCGAGGGCGGGCAAGCCGGACGAAGCCGAAAAGAATTTGCAAAAAGCCTTTTCGATACGCGATGCGAGTTTGAACAACGACATCTTGGCTCGTTCGGCAAACGATGTCGGAACATCGTTTTTGATTCAGAAACATAACGAAAAAGCCATCGAATATTTTACGAAAGCATTAGAATTAAAACCCGATTTACCGGAAGCACAAGATAATTTAAAAAAAGCAAAAGGAGAAAAATGAAACGTAGAGAATTTATAAGTATCGGCGCAATGAGCGGCGCGGCTTTGATGTTTAATGATGCCAAAGCACAAACAAAAAATATCGAATTAGAAGAAATATCGGTTTCCGATTTGCAAAACGCAATGAGTTCGGGCAAAGCATCCGCCAAAGAAATCGTGCAAAGCTATATCGAAAAAATCGGGGCGGTTGATAAGAAAATAAATTCGGTGGTGGAAATCAATCCCGACGCTTTAACAATCGCCGAAGCAATGGACATAGAACGTAAAAGCGGCAAAATTCGTTCACCGTTGCACGGCGTTCCCGTTTTGCTGAAAGACAATATTGACACTGCCGACAAGATGAAAACTACTGCCGGAAGTCTGGCTTTGATGGACGCGCCAACGCCGAAACAAGATGCGTTTCTCGTCCAAAAATTGCGCGAAGCCGGCGCAGTAATTTTGGGCAAAACGAATTTATCCGAATGGGCAAATTTCCGTTCAAGCGATTCATCGAGCGGCTGGTCAGGGCGCGGCGGACAAACGCGCAATCCGTATATTTTGGACAGAACGCCGTGCGGTTCATCATCAGGTTCGGGCGCATCAATTGCGGCAAATCTTTGTGCAATAGCGATTGGCACGGAAACCGATGGCTCGATTGTTTGCCCTGCATCAATCAACGGAATTGTCGGCATCAAACCGACGCTCGGACTTGTTTCGAGAAGCGGCGTAATTCCGATTGCACATTCGCAAGACACGGCAGGACCAATGACGCGAACCGTTGCAGACGCGGCAAGCGTTTTGAGCGCAATTATAGGCGCAGATTAAACCGATTCGATAACTTCGCAAGCAATAAAAGGCGAAAAAGATTATACGAAATCCTTAAAAAAAGACGGATTGAAAGGCAAAAAAATCGGCGTGATGCGGCAATATTTCGGGCGCAATGAGCGTGTTGATAAATTGTTGGAAACAAACATTGTCGCACTCAAAAACGGCGGCGCGGAAGTTATAGACATTACGATTCCGACCTTCGGAAAATTCGGAGATGCGGAGTTTGAGGTTTTGCTTTACGAATTCAAAGCCGATTTGAACAAATATCTCGCGGGACGAGGCGGAAACTATAAAACTCTTGCCGATTTAATCAAATTCAACGAAGCTAACAAAACCAGAGAGATGCCGTATTTCGGACAGGACATTTTTATCAAAGCCGAAGAAAAAGGCGACCTCGAAACCCGTGCCTACCGGCTCGCGCTTCTGCAAAGCAAAGTGATGACGCAAGACCAAGGAATTGATTTTGTGATGGATAAACACAAACTAACTGCCATCATCGCGCCGTCAAACGCTCCGCCTTGGTTAATTGATTTGGTGAACGGCGATTCGCCGACAAACTATGTCGGAAGTTCTTCTCTGGCGGCGGTTTCGGGCTATCCGAACATCACCGTTCCGGCGGGTTTTATCAATGAATTACCAATCGGAATTTCATTCTTCGGACGCGCATTTTCAGAACCTGTTTTAATCGAAATCGCCTACGCTTTCGAGCAAATGACCAAAGCGCGAAAAACGCCAAAATTTTTACCAACGTATCAATGAAGGATAAAGGATAAAGGATAAAAATCGAAAACAAATTTATCCTTCATCCTTAAAAAATGCCGTCGCCCAAGAAGTTTTCGCGCAGGTATTTGATTGTGTCTTGCAAAGTTTCCATCGGTTCGCGGGTTGTGAAACTTAATTCTTCTTCTGCTTTTGATGAATCGAAATACCAGAAATATTCGCCCATTTCGACTTCCGACGCTTCAAAAGGCGCAGGTTTATTAAAGTTTTTGTAAATCGAAGAAATAAAATTCGAGCCGGAAACCGCAAATGATTTCGGAACTTTGAACATTGGTGCAGAAACGCCCGTCAATCGTTCGAGACGCGAGAAAAAATCACGAACCGTCCAATTTACTGCGCCGAGCAAATATCTATCGCCGTGCCTGCCTTTGTCCAAAGCGTTGACAAAAGCATTTGCCGCATCTCTTGCATCAACGAAATTCAAACCGCCGCCGGGCGTAATCGGCAATTTTTTTGCCATAAAATCAAGCACGACTTTTGTCGAACTCAAACGCTCGTCGCCACTTCCCAAAAGCAAAGACGGATTCAAAATCACAAGCCGTTCACCTTTGTCTTTAAATGCTTGAAGCGCGGTTTTTTCCTGATAATATTTCGATGCGTAATAAGCCCATTTCGTCAAAATTTCAACAGGTTGCGGATAAGTTTCGTCCGTAATTTCGCCGTCTTCCGTGATTGCCGAAGTGCCTGAAGATGACGCAAGAATAAAATTTTTCACGCCGTTTTCCTTCGCGGCTTCGCATAAAATTCGCGTCCCTTCGACGTGCAGTTTATTCATCTGCGCCGCGCCGTCGTAATCAAACGAAACCTTTCCCGCAAGATGATAAATCGCTTCGCAATTTTTGGTCGCTTCGGCAACATCTTCGCGTTTTGTAACCGAACCCGCAAATGCTTCAACGCCCGAATCGGTCATCCAATCCGGCACGGACGAAGCCATCACGCGCAGATTTTTCGCTCCCGCATCCAAAAATTGTCGAACAAGATGCGTTCCGAGAAAACCCGTTCCGCCCGTGATCAAAATTTTCTCTTCAGATTTTACTAATACTTTTGTTTTTTTCGTAGCCATTTTACAAAATTAATCTTAACACTTTACCAAGTTTTCTTAATCGGATGCGCTTCGGTGTTGAAAATAACTTTCTTAAAATCCAAAGTTTTCGGCTTTGCAAAAAGCAGATAGTAGTATTTGAAAGTTTCCGCAAAGAGAAAACTCTGCATCGAATCCGATTTTTCCTTTGTTACGACCGATTTCAGACTCGCGTAGCCGACTTCCGTTTTGCAATGTTTCACAAAATCATCGAAAAACGTCTTGCCCATTTGCAGATATTTTTCGTCATTTGTGTATTGGTAAAGATAATATGTTGACTCGACAATTTCGGGGCGAAGCGGATAACCGCCGTGAACAACTTCCATTTTTTGATAATCGAAAACTTCGGGTTCGATGCCGTGTTTCGTCCACATTTTGAACGAAGAATCCTGCAATCTTTTCGCACGTTCCAAATCACCGCCCAAAGCCAAAACTGCCGGAAAGAAAGCGTCCAACGCGCCATAAGTTGTCGCTGTCCGTTTGCCAGTGTTCATATCGGCGTGTCCATACCAAAGTTCGCCGCGCACTTCGTCGGCGTAATATTTGTTGATTGTAACAATACTTTCTTCCCACATTTTGCGACAATCGGCATCGTCAAACAAAATCGCGCATTTCAGCAAATATTCGTAATAAGAATCAATCTCCGCGCTGATGTGGCTATCCGTATTCGTCCATTTTCCCGTCTCGACATTGATGTTCGTGCCGACCAAACCAATCGGAGAACGCCGATTGTAAGTTTCAACCAGAGCGCGTTTTGCTTTTTCATAATAAATCGGCTTTTTCGTCAATTTCGACAAAGTTCCAAACTCGATCAAAAGCGTTCCCGTTTCCGCCGGATTTGAAACTTCGCCTTTTGTTTTGCCCGTTTTCAAATTAACATAACGATAAGGCAAACCCGTCGGCGAATCAAAAACCGGAAGCAATCTCGTCCCTAAATCGTCCGCTAAAACAAGCAATTTTTTATCGCCCGTCATCTGATAACCTGACAAAAG
>CALMEH010000560.1 GCA_937863115.1 uncultured Acidobacteriota bacterium | reverse complement strand
TCACGGTGTTCACGGTGTTCAAACTGTGAACGCCGTGAACACCGTGAACACTTCAAATTTTCAAATATTTGTTCACCGCGCCTAATGAAATACTAAGTTCCGCCGCAATTTTTCTTTGACTTTCGCCTAATGCGGACAGATTTTTAGCTTTTTCGATTAAGTCTTTTTTGTCCGTTTCGCTCAAAACTTTCAAATGTTCACGCTCATCGCCAAAATTTAAAAACTCAAACATTAAAAAATTGTCCGGCTTTGCGATTTGGCACGTTGCGACATTTTCCGCATCGTAAATCGTTTCGGTGTTTCGTGCTTTGATTTGTTTGAGATAACGCAAATTTTTATCTTTCGCGCTTTCGCCGATGGCAAATATTGAATCGGCGAAGTTTGAAAGCATTTTGCTCCCTTGTAAATCATTTACAGTTAAAGGTCGGCTTAAATCTCGTTTCGGCGTGTGCGCTAAAGCCAAAATCGAAAGGTCAAATTTCTTTTTTAGACGGATCAATTCTTTCATCAAAGGCAAGGCATCTTTCGCCGTTTCGGTTGCATTTTTCAAATAGGTTATATTGTCCACAATCAAGACTTTCGCGCCCGTTTCAGCTATTTCATATTCAAGCGAAAAATTGAGATATTCTTGAAAATCTTTGAATATTTGCGGCGTAAAGCTACTTTGATTTATTTCGCCGCGTTTAAAATTTTCGTCAAAAACGTAATGATTCGTGAAATAATCATCTTGCTTTACCGAATAACGCGCTTCAAATTGTTTATCGGACAATTCAAAATCAAAATACAAAACCGTTTGCTTTCCGGCTTCAAGTGTAAAGTTCGGCACGGAAACGCCTTTGCTTATTGAGTCGGCAATTTGCACCGCCAAAATACTTTTGCCTTTGCCTGTGTCGGCAAACAAAATACAAAGTTCGCCTTCAAACCATAATTCGCCAAAAAGCATTTTCGGAATTGGTCGGAGCTTTGCGCCCTCGATCCATTCAGTCGCCGTCTGAATATTGAAAAGACTTATAAAATCGCTTACGGTTTTTTGTGATGCGTCTGCGGCATCTTGTCCGTTCGGTTGCCAACTTTCGGCGCGTTCAAGCAATCCGATAATATCGTCAACCGTTCCGCCGTCCGCGAAAAAATCAGAAGCATCGCCTTTCGGTTTTAAATTCGGCAATTCTAAAACGACAATTTCCTGTGCTATGCCGTGTAAAGAGTTTGCTACTTGCAAGGCGTGTTTGCGTCCGGCTTCGTCATTGTCGGGCAAGATGACCGCTATTTTGCCGCGCAAATGTTCGCTGAATTCGTTTTTCCATTTCATCGCGCCTTGCGGATTGCACGTTGCGACAAAACCAATTGCCCGGATCGCTTCAACATCTTTTTCGCCTTCGACGATAAAAACCGTTTCCGCCGTCAAAACTTCCGGCAAACGATAAAGGACAAGCTGTGCGCCTTGAAGATTCCAAACAAAACCGCCTTTGCCGTCCGGCTGTCTTTGAGAAAATCCTTTCGGCTCGTAGCGCACGGCTTGAAAAAGCATTTTGCCGTTTTCGTCCGTATAATCGTAAGTTGCGGCAATACGCTTTTTCGGCTGTGTCGGCGGCAAGTTGTCGGATTGTTCAAATAAATCTTTCATCTCTAAACCAATTTTGAAAACGACATTTTGCACATCGCACCCGGCGAAACATTTCAACAAAATCTTTCCGCCGGATTCTTTGATTGACAGACTTCGCGCTTTGTCATCGTGCGAAGGACAAAGCGCAATCCAACCGCCCGAAGTCTGTTTTACCTTTTCGAGTTTCGACAAAATTTCATTCACTTTCATCGTTGTTGATTTCGGTTTGATTTCCGCCTTGCTCGATCCAATTTTCGATTGCCGCCGCCGAATAACGATATTGACGTTCACCAATCTGCACAAAAGGAATTTTCCTTTCGCGTGTCAATTCATATATCCGAGCAGGCTTTAAATCCAAAATTTCGCCAACTTCTTTTACCGTTAATAATTTTTGTGTCATTTCTAAAAAATCTCCCAAAATAAAAAAATCGCTATTCAAATGAGTTGAACTCATCTGATAACGATTAAACGATAATTTTAGTATTCTGACGGGTTAGCTGACGGGTAAGAAACGGGTAAGAATTGTGCTTTTTAGTTTCCCAAATCGGTATCGAGTTTTTCGATAATTTCAGTTAATCCAAGCATTTCAAAGCATTCACGAACGAAATTCATATCTTTAGAAAATTTTTCTTTTATTTCAGTTGTATCTTCGATATAAAGTTTTTCTTTCTCAAACCAAGAGAAAAGCGGAACAATTTTCTTATGACTGTATCCGGTCAAATGCTCTATCGTTTCGGCTTTCTTTTTTTTGTCGCATTTTACGTTTGCATATTCAAAAAGGTATTCAAAAAACAAAAACGCGCTTTCACGATTCAAGCCTTTATGCTTTATCATTTCGCCTTTTGAATCATTTTCGTTTTTGCTGTCAACGGCTTTTGCGTTTGCATTTTCCTTTTGAAGCTCAATTGCTAACGGTTCGTTTTTTTCTGCTTTCAACCGTTCTTTGCGAACAATTTGAGATGCTTCACGAAGTTGTGCGTGTGAATTATCTGACATATCCGAAATTTGATGTAAGTATAAATTGTTAGGCGCAACGTCATAATGGTTAATATCTCTTTCCAAATCTTCTTCCAACTTAATCAAAAAATAAGTTCGGTTAGGAAAACCATTTTTCAAAAATTCTTTTATTGCTAAAGGCTTTTCGCGGCTATTACTGATAAACAAATTCGCTTTTTTGAGAGTTTGAAAAAACTCCAATGGCTCACAATCGAAAAGCGTCGGATTTTCTTCGATGTCTTCTAACATTTCGATATAAAACTTATTTTTGATATATGATTCAAGCGTTTCGGACGATTCCGTTTTTTCAACTTCTTCGGGTTCTTCTTCAAGATTTTCTTTAAGTCTTGAAATTTCGCGGCAACAAACTTCGATTTGTTCATCTTCCGCTCTGACATCTGAAAAAAAATCAATAATTTTTTCGTAGAGAAAATCAAATTGGTCGCCGGATAGAGAGAGATTTTCTAAACTTCGGACAACGAATAACGGTTTGGCTTTGTCTGTTTCAATAAAATGAATCTGCGAATAAAACATTCGGAAAAACTCCAATGGCGAAAACAATTCAAAATTCCATTCGTCATTTGCGGTAAGTTCTGCATAAATATCGTGATTAAATTCGCAGTTTAAATAACTGTCGAGTTCCTCAAGTTCTTCATCGGTTAATTTCTTCTTTTTCATAATTACTCTATTCAAATTAAAATGTATATTAGATACGCAACATCGTATCATAAATGAAATAAAACTAACAAAAGTAATCTGAAATGAAATCGAATCAACTTGAGAGTTTGAATGCAATTCTTTACAATCAATTCACCTTTTGATTCTCAAAAACTTTATGCCAAACGGACACGAACAGAAATTCTTAAATGCCTTGCGCGATATTTTTGTCGGCGCGAAGATTGAAGGCGATAGCGGTTATATCAATTTGATGCGGATCAAATCGCGTTATTATACGGAAGGCGTTTTTCCGAAATTGATGGAAAAAATTGAAACGGAAATCAAAGATTTTCCAACTTTTCGTGAAGAACTTTTCGACAAACTCTTTACTTTTTTCAAGCGTTATTTTTCGGAAAGCGGTTCGATATATTTCCGGCACACGCCTTATTATCAAGACATTTACGAACGCATTTACACGGATGACCGCGATGTAATGCTTTTTTGGAAAACGCAGAATCTTTATTATGTGAAGACAGATCGGCTTTTTCGCAGTTTGACGGTTGCGCTCGATGACGCGCCGGATCAGAAGTTTGCGTTTGACGCTTCAAAGGTTGCCAAACAGACGTTTGATTTTGATGCTTCGACATTGCAAAACAAACGAAACAACGAAAAGCGCAGTTTGATTTTCAGTTATGATGGCATCGGCGAAAACGAATCGCTGAAATTTTCGGTTGATTACTCGAAAGGCGCGACGAAAACAAAAGTTGACGATATTTTGAGGGCGATAAGACGCGACGGCGTAAAGGTCAATGAAGATCAATTGACACGCGCCTTTTCGCTGTTTGAACGGCAATCGGAAGTTGATTTTTTTATCAATAAAAACGCGAAGGCTTTTCTTAATGAACAGTTTGATTTATGGATGTATCAATATCTGTTCAAAAACGATTCGACCGATTGGGCGGAAAAGCGCATCAAGCAGATGCAAGCCTTAAAGCGCACGGCTTACGCGATTATCGAATTTATCGCGCAGTTTGAAGATGAACTTGTCCGCATCTGGAACAAGCCGAAATTTGCGCTTGCTTCAAATTACGTCATCACGTTTGACCGCGTTTTCGGGAAAAGCGAAGACACGGCAAGAAAACTGCTCGCACACGAGGGAATGACGGCGCAAATCGCG
>CALMEH010000559.1 GCA_937863115.1 uncultured Acidobacteriota bacterium | reverse complement strand
GGGAATCGCTTTGACGACAAGTTCGCCGTCTAATCTTAAATCAAGTCGCAAAACGCCGTGCGTCGAAGGGTGTTGCGGTCCCATCGAAAGCGTCATCTGCGACTCTAACGGTTGATCAAGAAGTTCAACTTCGCTTGTTAAATTTTCTACTGCAACGCTCATAAAATTAAAATCTGAAAATGTCCGTCAATTTCAACGAAAAATTCGGCAAAATCTCGGTTTCGATTGATTCGTGCAAATCAAAACGCTTGATTCTTTCAAGTCCTTCTGTTCCCAAACGATAAACCTCAATCGTATTAAATAATCCGTCAACTACCCAATATTCTTTGACTCCGTATTTTCCGTAAAGTTCGCGCTTAATAACGCGGTCGCGCTCAATGTCTTTTTTGTCGTAAGATAAAATCTCAATGACGAGTTCGGGCGCGGCGTTGAGTTTTCCGGCAAATCTTTTACCATCGGCAATTACTGAAATTCTTACGGTTTCGTGAGTAGCAAAAATAAGGTCGGGAATAACCGCATCTTCTTCGCTGAAAATTATTCCGGGAGTTTGAACCACAATTCCGATATGGTTTTTCTTTAAATAAATTCCAAATTCAGTATTCAGATTAGACGCTAAATGTTGATGGTCAAGATGTGGTGAATGCGCCACAGTAAATTCTCCGTCAATAAGTTCATAACGATTATTGTCTTCGGGCATAAACTCCAATTCGTCCACCGTATAACGAATTGGTAGCGGGCGAACTTCGTTCAATGGTTGTCGAATTTGTTCGTTAATCATCATTATCTAGCTCAAACTATAAGGCTCATAACCGCGCAACGGATAATCTTTTCGCAATGCGTGTCCGTCAAAATCAGACGGCAATAAAATTCTTCGCAAATCGGGGTGATTATCGAAAATCACGCCAACTAAATCGTAAGTTTCGCGTTCGTGCCAATTTGCTGTTTTCCAGATATTTGAAACCGTTTCGACATTCGGCTCGTCTTCGCTCAATAAAACTTTTAAGCGCAAACGATGATGATGTTTCGTCCCGAACAGATGATAATTGACTTCAAACCGCGGATCTTCTTCCGGTCCGCGGTCGCCGCCGCACAAATCTGCAAGCATATCGAAACCTTGTTGTAATTTCAAAAAAGTGCAAATTTCAGTAATTGATTCGCGCGGAACGGTAATCGTAACTTCACCCCGCGCATCTTTGAAATCTTCAACCCAAGCGGCGTTTTCCGCTTTCAGTTTTTCGATATATTCGTGTAAAACTGCTGTGTCAGCCATAGTTTAATGAAAAAGCGGCAAAATTTTACCGCTGGAAAAAAAATTACGAAGATTTACGTCTTTCGTGTTTTGACGGAATCGTATAAGGACGCGAAACTTTGTTTTGCGCGACTTCGATTTCGGTTTCTTTTTCGAGTGCCGTGCCTTCCGTAACAGGTAAAGTTCCGGGAACAATCGAAACACGCGATTCTTCTTCAAAAGTATCGCGGCGGTCTTTGACTGATTCCTTCATAATCTTGTCCTGCAACATCATAATCGCGTGAACAAGCATCTCGGGGCGCGGCGGACAACCCGGAATATAAATGTCAACCGGAACAATTTTATCAACGCCTTGGACAATCGCGTAATTATCGAAAACTCCGCCACTCGTGGCACACGCACCCATCGAAATAACCCATTTCGGTTCAGGCATTTGGTCATAAATTCGGCGCAAAACCGGAGCCATTTTTCGGGAAACTCTGCCCGAAACAATCATCACATCAGCCTGTCGCGGCGAAGCCCGAAAAGTTTCCGCACCGAAACGCGATAAATCGTTTCGCGCCGAGACCGAATTCATCATTTCAATGGCGCAACAAGCCAAACCGAACGTGGCTGGCCATATTGAAGATTTCCGCGCCCAATTTATCACGGCATCAAGTTTTACCGTAACGACATCCGGCAAAGATTCCCAAATATTATTTTCTAATCCCATAATTTTGTTCTCAAGCGGCTTTTTTCAGTTCGATGACGTTTTCTCGCTTGATTTTCGCCATTGCTTTGGCTTCGGCGCGGGCTTCGGCGCGGGATTGCAAACTCCAATCGAACGTGCCTTTTTTCCAAACGTAGATGTATCCGACAATCAGCGTTGTGATAAAAATCAAAATTTCAATCAGCGCAATCGTGCCAAACATCACGCCGCTGATTTTTTCTTGATTTAATAATTCTTTGAACGCAACAGCGAACGGAATCATAAACAAAACTTCGATGTCGAACAGCAAAAAAATTACGGCAACCGTATAAAATTTTATCGAAAAACGGTCGCGTGCCGAACCGATTGGATCTTTGCCGCATTCATAGGGCATTAATTTCGTCGCTGTGCGCTTACGCGGACCGACTAATTGAGTTACCAAAAGTTGGCTCACGGCAAATCCCATTGCCACTAAAAACATTATGCCAATCGGCGCGTAGTCGAATAAATTAAATTCGGACATAAATCTTTCTTAAAAAATCCTTTTTGAGCAGATAAGAAAAGCAAAACAGCCGAAACTCTCTTTTAAATTAAACAAAAGTTTGAGAATTATGGCACAAGTTCAATCGTAAGTTAAGCTAGAATTAGAGTCAAGGCAACGAAAGTAGAGAGTATAAAGTGGAGAGTAGAGAGTTCAAAAAATTTTTCTTCACTATTCACTTTCTACTCTCTACTCATTTATTTATTGACCGTCAATAACGCGCTGTGGTAGTTTTTTATAAGGCGCAAATTCCTAAAAGCTGCCGCCTTTTTCTTGCCCAAAAATAGTGATTACCGGATACAATACAGATATCGAATTTCAAGGCGTAACTTATCACGTCCAGACTGAGGATAAAGGTGTGGACACGCCTCTGATTTTGTCGTTGGTTTATGACCGCGGCACGATTTTGGCGAGCAAGCGTTCGCCTTACGAAGATTTGGTAAAAGAAGGGTTTAATGAAAAAGTTCTTGCCGACCGTCTGCAAAAACAACATAAATTGATGTGCGCGGCAGTTCGCGCCGGACGAATCGAAGATTTAAAGCGAATGACGCTCAAAGAATCTTCGCTCAAACGCCAAGGACTAGTCGCGCAAAAAGAAGTCAAACAAGTTCCCGAAAAGAAATCCGAAATTATCCCGCCGCCTTTTATTGAGGAAACCGCACGCGAAGCGAAGCCTACGCCGACTGTCGAAAACAAAACCGAAACCGAAATTCCGCGTCCGACCGAAGAATTGATTTGGGATATTCCGATTGACGTTATCGAAGAATTTATTATTGACGGCGTGCAAATCGTCGAAGAAGAGATGATTTTGCCTGCCGAAGCGGTTGAAATTGTTACCGATTTTGCCAAGATGGAGCAACCTTCGGATGACAGATTGAAAATCGAATTGATGAACGAAACTGTTTTCAAAGGCGGCGAACGTAAAACAATTACAATTCTTCTGCGACGCGGCAATCAGGAAAAAGGTTTAATGGGCGCACAAGTTGTCGTCAAAGTTATCGGTTCGAGTTTTCGTCCGCTGATTTTTCACGCCAAGACCGACAGCAACGGCGTGGCAATCGTCCATCTTCAACTGCCGCATTTTCGCGCCGGACGCGCCGCTGTGCTGGTCAAAGCCATGAGCGGCGGTGAAGAATCCGAACTGCGCCGCGTGGTTACGCAAGGCTAAAACCGCTCGTAACTCCGCCTTTAGCCGGCTTTTGCGGCACAACTGAAATTTTGTTTATTCACGAGACACCGCCTAAAGGCAGAACTACGAACTTATTTCCAATTTACAATTAAAAGTTGTTTCAAACATATCGCTTTTCTGAGCGGCGGCTAAAATCTCGCGTTCACAACTTTTGTCGCTTTCCAATTTTATCGAAAATTTTCCGTTCTCCGCTTTGCATTTTAAGTTTTTAACGCGGCTGTCGTAACTTCGGTCGAGTGCGTCGGCAAGGCGCAAAATTCCACCGAGCTTCCAAATAATATCTTGTGTCGAAGGCGAAAGTGCGGCAAATTCGAGGTGTTTTTCCTTGGGCATTGAACCCCGATGATAGCGCGTCAGATAGCCGATAATTTCACGCTCTTCTTCGGAAAATCCTGTAAGTTCCGAGTGTTTAATGAGATATTGCGAATGTTTATGATGCGATTCGTGTGAAATGTAATAGCCGATGTCGTGCAAAATCGCGGCGGCGGAAAGCAAAACGCGCCAATGTTTAGAAAGATTATATTTCGGCGCAAGTTCATCGAAAATTGTTTCGGCGAGCCGCGCGATTTGCAGAGAATGTTCTTGTTCGTAACCGAATCTTTTACCGAGCGCGAGAACGCCTAAAAGTCTCGGATCATTTAAATCCGAAATTGGCGGATGCAGCGCGATTTCGAGTTTTTGCAGACGGTCAATAACCACGCCTTCGCGCAGAGCGAACGCGCCCGTCGTCAGTTTTTTTATTTTCAAAGCCCGCATCACGCCTGCCAAA
>CALMEH010000558.1 GCA_937863115.1 uncultured Acidobacteriota bacterium | reverse complement strand
TGCGGTCGCCGGTTAAAATTCCGACGTTTTCCGCGCCGAATTCGTTTGAAAATTCAGTATACTTTGAATTTGTTAAGGCTTTGAGCGGCGTTGTATACCAAGCACGTTTGCCCTGTTCGAGCAATCGTCTGATTTCTTCACGCGCAATCCAAGTTTTCCCGCTTCCGGTTGGTGCTGTTACCAAAACGTCTTGCGTTTCAATGGCTTCCAACGCTTCGATTTGAAAATCATCAGGCACAATCGGACGCGGTTCGGGGGTGCCGATGCCGGAAAGAAGTTTTTCGACTGATTTTAATTGTGCCGGAGATTGTTTTTTTTCGTCGAAAATAAAGGAACTTTCACTCGCAAGTCGGCGTTTAAAATTTCGTTCTTTGTTGCGGTTGATGTCGGAACGCGGCGATTTTTGCTTGTTTCGATTTTTGAAGTTACGCGCCATAATTGAAAAAAGTAGCACAAACCGAAGTTTTTTTACTACTATCAATTCACAAACTTGTGATAAAATGGCAAATTGCTTCGCAACCGTTAAGCGGAGCAAAGCATCAAAAGTTTTAACCGAAAAGCATTTTGAATCGGCATTTATACAATAATTTTATATACGGATTATGCAAGAACAAGAGATTTTTAAGCAATACGAATTAAAAAGTTGGGAGCTTTCCCCGCGCATTTATAAGATTTTAGCGGCTTCGGCGGTGCTAAATGCTTTATTCATATTCGGTATGGCGCAAGGCAATATTTTGACGGCGAAAAGCTGTGATACGCCGATTATGGATTCGGTTTGCTCGGTTGTTGACGCGCTTTATGTCGGAAGCACGATTTTGGACACGAACACGGGTTTTGTTAATGAAGATTACGTTAAAACCGAACTCGAAGATGCGGATATTACCTTTATTGATTTAAGCGGAGTTACGCCACCGCTCGAATATCCGGCGGGTTATTTTGCCGTTGCCAATCCTGAAACTGTTACGAACGATTCGATTGTTGAAATCCCCGGAATGACGCAAAGTAATACTAATTCAACGCTTGGAAATACTTATATTCCCGGAATTACGGGCAACACGAAAGCTCCGGTTTATAAAACTCCTTCGACTTCTACGGATTTGACAAAAGTTAATCCGGTTAAACCGAAGAAAAACAATAATCCGGTTGTCGGAAAGTTGCCGACTGGCATTACAACGGATGAGAATCCAACAGTTTCACAAGACGGAACGAATAAAACAACTAATAAAGACACAACAAAAGACCAAACAACTGCGCAAACCAACGACGGTCAAAAAGTTCAGAGTAGTCCGGTTCAAGAAAAAATCAATCGTAAGCCTTTAGAAGATTTGGGCGATTCGTTGAATGAAAAAATTGCTAAAAATGAATTGGATTTGAACAAAAATTTTATCGTTGTGATGAACGGAACGTTGACGAAGGAAGGAAGACTCGACAAAAAGACTTCCAAATATGTTCGTTCCGAAGGTGATGAGCAAATGGTTATTGCTGCCAAAGAATCAATTGAAGCCATCGGCGATAGCGGATTTTTAAGCTATCTGAAAAATCAAAATATTGATAAAGCTAATCTGACCTTGGCGCAAACCGATGATCAAATTTATATCCAATTAGTTTCGGATATGAAAGACCCGAATAAAGCAAATACGGCAATGAGCGGTCTGAACACGGCAATTCAAGCTGCAATGTTTGCGGATGCAAACGGAATAACAAAATTAGATGAAAGTTCCAAACTTTTAATCAAAAACGCAAAAATTACGACCGATGGCAAGAATTTTGTTTTAACTGTTTTAATTCCGAAAGCCGAAGGTCAGGCAATGATTAGCGAAACCTTGAAAAAACGCGCCGAAAAAAAAAAGCAGAGCAACAGTAACGCCGAATCGGAAAGCAAAACAAATTCGGAAACTGCGAAAAAATGAGGAAATCTAAGACAATAATTTTTCTTCTCTGCGGCATAGTCTTCGGGCTTGCCGCATTTCCCGTTTTCGCGCAGGAAACGAAAAATATAAGTATTAATCCTCAACCGTTGCGAAATTTGGGGAAAGAATTGAAAGAGAAAATCGAACGCGGCGAAATTGATTTTGATAAACCGTTTAAGGTCGTTCTCGAAACCGTTTTGACGAAAGATGGAAAATTTGACCGCGAAAAATCGAAATTTACTTTAACCGAAGGCGACGCGCAAATGATTGATATTGTCAAATCGGGAATTGGAGCGATTGGTGACAGCGGTATTTTCGGTTATTTACGAAATTCCGGCGCGGAGCAAATAAAATTGACCGTTGTGCAAGACGGCGAGACTTTTTCGATTTTGGTTGAATCCGAACAAAAAGATGAAAGCAAAGCTAACACAATGGCAAGCGTATTTAATACTTTAATTAGAGCTTTGAAGTTGTTCGATGAAAATGGAACTCAAAAGCTCGATGAAAATGCAAAAATACTCATCAGCGGTTTTCAAACGCCGATTGCCAACGGCAAAAATGTCATCTTAAATTTCGTGCTTCCGCAACAAACTTTTAAAGATTTAATATTGCGTTCTTTACCGAAAACGAACAATAATCAATCAGGTGAATAAAAAAGCCAATCACAATTCAATAATCTTTCTCACGACTCTGAGCGTCTATCTCGGCTTGGTGCTGGTCGGCGGAACTGCGCCCATTTTCGCACAGACGGCAAATCAAATTGTCGTTAAAACCGAAACGCTTGCGCGGAAAAATTCGCTTTGTGAAAATTTTTCGACGGAATCGCAAAATCTTTTTGATAAAGGTTTTTTTGTAATTCCGGTCAAAGATTTTCTACGAGATTTGGAAAATTTATCCAAACTCGGAAAGTTTTCGGCAAAACATCCTTTTTCAGTATTTATTTATGAATTTGAAGTCCAAGATGTTGACGGAAAAACGGTTGCGTTAACCGGAAAACGCGCAACGCCGTCAAGAAACAATTGGTTTGCCGCAGCATTTTACGAAGCGGTAGATAAAATCACTTTACAATTACCGAATGAAGAATCTCGGATTAACAGTTTTACCAATAAATATCCGAAGGCATTATCTCAAAACGTCAAATTTGAATTAACCCAAACCGAATTTACGG
>CALMEH010000557.1 GCA_937863115.1 uncultured Acidobacteriota bacterium | reverse complement strand
CCGGCAAACGGCAACTGGTATATCCTCAAAAGCTCGACCAACTCGCTCAGACAAGAAGCGTGGGGAATGAGCGGGGACATTGCTGTTCCGGCATTTTACCGTCGTTAGCACATTTTCGCGGAGTTTACGAATTGAGATATTTGGAGAAATTTGGCTTGTAGAAAAAAAGATTGAGGAATAGCTATGAAAAGACACAGCATAATCATTTTGACGGTTTTGATTTTAGGAATTTTTACTACTGTTTTCGGGCAAAACAACCAACATACCGAAAATAAAGCCGACCAAGCCTTGCGCGGTTCGGGTAGAGTCAATGCGTCATCGCTCGGATTGGAAATTGACGTTCCGCTGGGCAGTTATCCGGGACGCGGTATCAATGTTCCTATCGGTTTGAGTTATTCCTCGAAACTCTGGCGGCTAGAATTTAATAATTTGCAACCGAAGCCGAATCTTCCCGACCAATGTATCACGGTAAGCAGAGCCAAATTCGCCGAAAATTCCGCATCGGGTTGGACGACGAGTATGGAGGTGCCGTATATAGAATATACGGGCGAAGATAATTTATTTGATGAGAAAGGTTTTCCGGTAACCGACGTGATTTGTCCTGCCGGTCAGGGCGGAGGAGCAAGTTGGTATGTCAAGCGATTGACGGTTCATCTGCCGAGCGGCGAAACACACGAATTGAGAGCTAACGATACGCCCGTTGTTTTAAATTCAACTCCGGTATTTGATTGGAACACGACTTTTTATGCAGTTGACGGCTCGAATATAAAATACGTCGAAAACTCATCAACCAATACTTATCGGCTCTTACTGCCGGACGGTTCTTTTTACGATTTTGCCAACACACGCGCCTCGCTCAATTTAGCGACAATTCGCAAAGCCTCTAAATTCAGCGACCGCAACGGTAACTACACGACTTATTACGCGCCGGGAAGCACGGACGACCAAGGCGTTACACATCCGAACGGTTATTGGAAAGATACGCTCGGTAGAAATATTCCCGTGCCGTTTAAGCCGGAAGCCCCGACCGCGCCGACGGTTCAAAATTATCAGATGCCGGGAATGACGGGCATTTATAAATTTCATTGGAAGAAATTAAAAGATACGACCGCCGCCGAAAGCGGTCTGGCGAATTTCAGCGACCAGCTTCAACTGACTTCGGTGCTCTTTCCTTCGGACAGTGATAACTCGGTGATTGATACGAGCGGAACGGCGTTTAATCCGATTGTTTTGACGGCGGGTGGAATGGCCGCCGGGCAATTTTGTCGGGTTAAGGGAAATATTTTCGGGGAAATCGTCACGGTTCAATATCCGACGGGCGGTGAAGAGCGTTTTGAGTATGCGGTCGTGCCGCCGCTCGGCGATACGGGAAATTCCAATGCCTACACCAGCGTTCATTGGAAGATAAATCGCGGCATCGGCAACCGCAAAGTTTATATCACGGCGGGAAGCAGCGAGTATTTGGAATGGCTTTACAGTGCAACAAAAAACGGAAACTACGGTTACAAGATCAGCATCACTGCGCCCGATTCGACAATCTCCGAAAGATTTCTGCATCGTGGTTATGACAACTGCACCGGTTGCACACCGGCATTGGGAACTTGGGGTTACGACAACGGTTTATCGGGAATGCCATATGAAGAAGTCAGCTATAATTCCGTCGGGCAAGTTGTCAGCCGAAAATTGACGCATTGGGAAAAAACAACTTTTCCAAACGCCGGATACCGGACAAAAGATTGGCATCCGCGTGTTACGCAGGAAGAATCAATCGTCTATGACACCGCCGGAAACGGCGTATCGGCAACGACGCGCTATGAGTTTGAAGGAAACTTGAATTTGATAGATACGCCGGTTTTGGTGAATAAAACGACGCAATATGCTTTTGTTGCGGTTGGCGGCGGCAGTTCGGCTGCGCCGGGCGGAACGCCGGATCCGAATCCGACACCCGTGCCGACACCGATTCCGCCGAGTCCGATCAGAATCACGGAAACGACTTATCTGATAAACGATACGGTCAACTATCCTAATCAGGCAGACCGCGACGCATACAAAAATCAAAATATGGTTGGTTTGGTAACGGTTTCCAAAGTTAAAAACGGCGCGGGAACGGTTGTCGTGGCGCAAAGCGAAACCAAATATGACGAAACGGCGTATCCGCTGATTTCAGCGGGAACACACGCCAAATGGCAAAATCCAAACAATAATTATCGGGCTAATCCGACGACATCGAGAGTTTGGGACAGCACGAAGGGCGCGGTTACAAATTCGAGCGCGTATCTTGCGACACACGCCCAATTTGACAACTTCGGCAATCAGCGGAAGGTTTGGGACGCGAAGGGCATTATGACGGAAACCGATTATTCGTCAACTTACGGCTATGCTTTTCCGACATTGGTAACGACGGCGATTCCCGACCCGAATCCGACGCAAAATCCCGACGGATTGGCACACGGTTCGCAGACGGCTTTTCAATCGAGCGCGACTTTCAACGCGACTACAGGCTTGCCTTTGACGGCGACGGATGCGAACGGTTTGGAAACCAGAATCGAATATGACGCGGCGACGCTCAGACCGCGCTTTTCGAGAACTTTTTACAATAATGTGCAGGTCGGCGGAACGGCGGAAACGGTTTATCACGATGAAACGAATAATTATTGGGTAAAAAACCGCGTTCAGATTGATGCGACGAATTGGGCGGAAAGCATTACTTATTTTGACGGTTTGGGACGCGCTTACAAGGCGGAAGAAATCAATTCGCAGGGAAATATCTTTGTTGAAAAAGAGTTTGACCAAGACGGCAGAGTCAAGAGAGTTACGAATCCGTTTCGCACAGGCGAAGCCAAATATTGGACGACAAATGTTTATGACGAAGCCAGCAGAGTTAAGGAAGTCATCTTGCCCGACGGCGCGAAAGTCATCACCGATTACGGCATTTCGACCGCCACGGGTTTTGTCGGCATAACGAAACAAATCACCGACCAAGCGGGCAAAAAGCGCAAGGGTATTTCGGATGCTTCGGGCAATATGATTCGCGTCATCGAAGACCCGACAGGTCAAAACTTAAATACCGATTATATTTTTGACACACTCGGAAATTTGCGGAAAACAATTCAAGGCGAACAAAGCAGATATTTCAGTTATGACAGTTTGGGCAGACTGCTGTATGCGAAACAGCCCGAACAAGATACGAATGCCGCGTTTAGTTATACGGATTCGATTACGAATAATTCGCAATGGTCAGTCAAATATGAATACGACGACAACGGTAACATTACGAAAACGACTGATGCCAAAGGTGTTTATGTGCAAGGAACTTACGACAAATTCAATCGTCTGATTTTCAGAAATTATTCGGACGCTACGCCCGATGTCAGTTTCTTTTACGATGGCAAATATCTCAACATTTACGACCAAATGCAGACGGCAACCGGAAGCGTGAAAGGAAAAACGACGGGCATAAAATCGTCGGTTTCGAGAACGAATTACACGGCTTTCAATAATCTCGGACAGCTTGAAACGCATCAGCAAATAACGGATGGGCAGACATATCAGACAAGTTATCAATATGATTCATTCGGCAGAATGATTTCCGAAACTTATCCGTCAATGAGAACCGTCAAAGTTGATTACAATGCGGACGGCGATGTTTCGAGTATTTGGGGAACAGTCGGAAGTCAAAACCGACTTTACGCCAACGGCTTTCACTACAATTCATCAGGCGCAATGGAGCGAATGAAACTCGGCAACGGCAAGTGGGAAACTTACGCTTACAACGAAAGACAGCAAATCACGGAAATCGCGCTCGGCAATTCAGCAACGGATAAAAGCCTTTTGCGATTAGAATACGGCTACGGCAACAACACACAAAACAACGGTAATCTTTTAAGTCAAAAAGTAAGTTTCAACGGACTGACAAATCCGTTTGAACAAACTTATGCTTACGACTCGCTGAATCGTCTGCAAGTAGCCGAAGAAAAAGTCAATAATTCGACGACTTGGAAGCAGACTTTTGATTATGACCGTTTCGGCAATCGTAATTTCAACACGGCGAACAACAACACGACGACTTTGGGCAGTTGCACACAAATCGTCTGTAATCCGGTAATCAACACTTCGGACAATCAAATTAAGAAAGACCAGAATAACGACAATATCAAAGAATATGATTACGATGAAAACGGCAATTTAACCCGTGATGCACAAAGCAAGAAATTCACCTACGATGCGGAAAATCATCAAATCAAGGTTGACACGGTTGATGCCAACGGCAATGTCATCAGCAATAACGGCGAATATCTTTACGACGGCGACGGCAGACGGGTGAAGAAAATATCCTCGACAGAAATCACGGTTTTCGTCTATGATGGAGGAGGGCAACTTGTGGCGGAGTATTCAACGGCATTAGCCCAAACGCCGCAAGTAAGCTATTTGACAGCCGACCATTTGGGAAGTGCGAGAGTTATCACGAATCAAAACGGAGCAGTTACGACACGCAAAGATTATATGGCATTCGGCGATGAAGCGAGTTCAGCGCAAAGGACGGCGAATCCGAATTATGATTCAAGCGAAACGCGGAAAGGTTACACGGGCTACGAAAAAGACGGTGAGAGCGGACTTGAGTTTGCACAGGCGAGATATTACAACTCTCAACACGGCAGATTTACGAGTGTTGACCCATTGACAGCATCAGCGACAATCAAAAATCCGCAGACTTTCAACAGATATTCTTACGTCTTAAATTCGCCGTATAAATTCACTGACCCGTTAGGATTATTATCAGTAACAACGAATGCGTGCGGGCAATGGTGTAGAAACAGCTATCAAGGCGAAGGCAGAAGCGGGGGGGCGGCAAGCGGCGGAAATTATGAATCTGAAGAGGAAAATTCATCAGACGACACAGCCGGTGATATGCCGTCAGGACAAAGATCGTTGCCTTGTCCGGCAACTCATTGTCAAGATCCAAGAACAGCACAAGCCGCGAAACCAATCACTATTATTTTTTACATTGGTGAATTTATTGAAACCACAGACTTTAACCCAAATGATGACGTCGACGTAAATACTACCACTTTGACTACTAAAGTTCCAATCAAAGCACGAGTTATGCAAGGGGATGAAATATTAACAGATTATGAATATTTAACATATGGAACACAAAAAAGTCCTTCCACCACTCAGACACCAATCAATGGAGAAATGGATTTAGGTTATTTGGAAATTGAGGACACGATTTTTGGAAATGACCAGTTAAAACATAAAAAATCACAGTGGCTCGACCAATTTGAAGGTGGTGTGGTAATAAATCAACCAAATTTTGATTCAATGATTGTAAATTTTGAAGGTTCTTCAAGTGTTGATAACTACGGAAAAATAAACGCAACTGTCGTGCAAAAGGGCAAAATTAAAGTCGAGTCTTATCTTTTAGACCAAAGTAATGTTTCTGCACCGGCGAATCCGAGTAAAATTCCTAAAAAAACAAATAGCACCGGGAAACCTGGTAAATAAAGATGGGAAAGTTCAGTAATAACATGGAGAAATGAAATCTAAAAACATTTTTACGAGGGAAATATGAATATGAAAAAACTAGCATTTGATACATTAAACTTCTTAACTATTTTAGTGATAGTAACATTTTGTGTTTTCGGACAGCAAAAAGTATCTGGATTAAAAGACAAAAAAATAACTTTAATAGCAGATAAAGAGCCTTTAGGTGTTGTTTTTAGACAACTTATGCAAACTTATAATTTAGCAATAGGGTTTGAAGAATCAATATTGGATCAAGAACACAACGATTATATGTTTGAAACCAACTTAAAATACATAGATAATGAAAAGTCAAGAACTGCAAATGGGAGTCTGTCAACGCCTCAATCCAAAATGAAACCACAAATTTCCACAATGATACAACGCAGTTTCATAGTAAAAGAGAATTTTATTACTGTAAATGCTGAAAATGAAAGTTTAGAAGCTGTTCTAAATATCATCATTGGGCAAATGGAAAATTACGAATGGGAAATAAACGATGAGGTTATTAACATTTTTCCCATTAAAGGTCGTGATAAAAGACTTCAAAAACTACTTGAATCAAATATCAATCAATTTACCATTAGCAAAGGTATGAAACTCAAAGAAATCAGAAATAAACTATTTGCGTTGCCTGAGTTTAAATTATTTTCATCTGAAAATACAATCTACGTGAACTATTCTCGCGTTTTATATTTTGGGATTTCGGAGAGAGAATTGCCAACTGAAATAATTTTTTCAAACTTGTCTTTTAGAGACCTTCTTAACAAAATTACAAAAGTTAAGAGAGGTGGTTGGATATTAAAAATTTTTAGAGATCAAAATTCTAAAGTAAAGGAGTATATTGATTTGAACATCTAGAGATCTAGAGTAGATTTGACTCTGATGTAAGGCACTTTTATTGAACCACCTTAAGATTATTCTGAGTCCATTTAACAGAATTTTTGAATTTGTATATTTCTTCATAGCCTTCAGTCAGAATTTGTTTTTGAAGAAACTCTATATAGTAATAGCGATGGAACACTTGTCGCCAAATATTCGACCCAACTGGCACAAACGCCGCAAGTGAGTTATTTGACACAAGACCATTTGGGAAGCGCGAGAGTTATTACAAATCAAAATGGAGCAGTTACAACACGCAAAGATTATTTAGCTTTTGGCGATGAAGTCGCCACCGCACAGAGAACAACAAACTTGAACTACGATTTGAGCGAAACAAGGAAAGGCTACACGGGTTATGAAAAGGACAGCGAATCAAGATTAGAGTTTGCACAAGCGAGATATTACAACTCTCAGCACGGCAGATTCACGAGTGTTGACCCGTTGACGGCGAGCGCGACAATCAGAAATCCGCAGACTTTCAACAGGTATTCCTACGTCTTGAATTCGCCGTATAAATTTACTGACCCGTTAGGATTATTGTCG
>CALMEH010000556.1 GCA_937863115.1 uncultured Acidobacteriota bacterium | reverse complement strand
TTCCGTCGGGTTTTCACTTTTCGCGCAACGCTATAAATTTTTCGGCGAAGGAACTTTTCTGACGCAGAATCAAGATGTTATCCAAGACGCAATCAATCCACTCGGCACATTTACGACCGATTCGAGCAATCTTTTTACACAATCAAGTTACGGCGCAACACTTTTTGCAACCGCTCCGCTTTCGGAATTGTTTTTCAAGAAACGCGCCTTTTCAACCTTTTCGCGCGTTGGTTTGACATATTCTTTTTCGGCAACAACCATTACCGATCCGCCGATTAACCAAACGGGCGATATTACACAGCAAATTCCCGTAATTTACGCGCAACCGAATATTATCACGAGCCGGGTTGCGGCAAGTTTCGTTTATGATTCGCGCCAACCGATGCCGAACGGCATTGACACGTTGCGCGGTTCGCAGATTTCCGCCAGCATTTCTTTTGCCGGACTCGGCGGCGATGTTCGCACATATCAGCCGACGATTTCTTACACTTCGTTTATTCCGATTAAGAATAAACGCAAGGAAAATCCGCAAGTTTTCGGTTTTCGTCTGGTTGCCGGAACGGTCGGAAGCTACGCTCTGAGCGATAAAATCCGCAATGCCAATTCGCTTTCGTTCATCGGCGGCGTGCCGATTTACGAACGCTATTATCTCGGCAGTGAAAACGATATTCGCGGCTATAATACACGCTCCATTGGTCCGGTTGCGGGCTATGACAACTACATTACGACACGCAATGTCGTAATCGCAAACAATATTGCGGGTGCGCCGAATTCCGTGCCGAATCTTGACAGCCGAACTCGCGCAGAACTTGCGCAACTCGGAACTTTAACCGGATTCGACGGAGCAAATCCGGCGTTGATTTCCAACAATTTCCGCTTTATCGGCGGCGATACACAGCTTTTGGGCAATTTTGAATACCGTATTCCGGTTTTCGGTCCGTTGACCTTAGCGGCTTTTGCGGATATCGGCTCGGTTTTCAATCTGCGTAAAACCGGAACGCAATACATCAACAGTAATTTCCTGCGCGACGATACTTTTGTCGGTGCAGGATTAACGACGGCTCTTGCGCTTCGCAATGCGCCGGAACTTGCCAATCAATTCGGCAGTGTTTTGCTTTACAATAATCAACCGATTACGCAGCAAGAATATGTTGATGTTTTCTGCCGCGGCAATCGTTTTGCTTGTCCGGTGAGCTTGCCCGCAGGTTTGCAATCGGTTTATTTGCGCGGCGAAGCGCAAACTAATTCGGTTCTGCGCGTTGATGAAGCGGCATATTCGAGATTCAGCGATTTCCGCGCCAGCATCGGTTTGGAAATGCGCGTTCAGGTTCCGATTGTCAATGTTCCATTCCGTTTAATTTATTTCTATAATCCGAACGCTAAACTCGGATTTACCGAAGAACTTCCCGGTCTTTTTATTCCGGGCAAACGCAGCGGTTTCAGATTTACAGTCGGACGGACTTTTTAAGGCAAAAGTAAAAAGTAAAAAGGCAAAAATTCAGAGTTGAGCAGATTAATAACAGTCTTAAAGTATCCAAAAGCGTTAAAGTTTAAGAAATTTATTCGTTTTTACTTTTTACTTTTTACTTTTTACTTAATATAATTTTTTCTTTTGTCCAAAGCAACAAATTTAATAAATTAGGATTCTAAACTATGTAGAATCCATAAAAATCAATCGAACTTTTTAGAAGTTTTAAGGAGTATTATAATTCAATGAAAAAATTCAATTTAATCGCCGTCAGTTTAATGTTTGCGGCAATTTTCGCAGTTTCCGCCGCCGCCCAAACGACCGGCGACAAAATCGGTTTAATTGGTTGGGACGCTTTTGGCGACCCGACCAAAGGCATCAAAAAATATGCTACTGCTTTAACCACGCTCGATAAAGAATTCGAAGTTTTAAACAACGAATTGCGAACGATGGGAACGAAGTATCAAACCCTGCAAAAAGAAATCGTAAATATGCAGGAAACATACCAAAAGAATCCCCAAGCTTCGCCTTTTAAGCCTGAAGCCATTCAAGCCAAAATTGATGAATTAGGTCAACTGGAACGCGACATCAAGAAAAAACAAGAAGACGGTGCGGCAAAATACAAAAGCCGTTATGCAACGGTAATCGGACCGATTCAAGATGATATTTTGAAGGCTATGAGCGAATACGCGCAAAAAAATGGTTATGCCGTAATTTTGGACGGTGGCAAATTGGAACAAGCGGGAATCCTTCTCGGATTTACTCCGAAGGCAGACGTTACCCAAGATTTTATAACCTTCTATAACGCTCGTCCTGCAACTGCTTCAACCACAACGAAATAATTCAACGGTTAAAGCTTTTCTAAATCGGAAGTTCGGTCAAATTTGGCTGACTTCCGATTTCTGTGTTTTAATTTGTCTATGATTACTCTTGACATACGCGCCATTAAAGAAATTTTACCGCATCGTTATCCTTTTCTATTGGTTGATAAAATCGTCGAACTCGAACCGCGGGTTAGAATCGTCGGCATCAAACAAGTTACGATCAATGAACCTTTTTTTCAAGGACATTTTCCCGAAGCACCGGTAATGCCGGGCGTTTTGCAAATTGAAGCTCTGGCACAAGTCGGCGCAATTCTCGCGCTTCGTGAATTTGAAGACCGCGCCAACAAGATTCCCTTTTTCAGCGGTATCGAAAATGGTAGATTTCGCCGCCCCGTAGTTCCGGGCGACACGCTCGAACTCGAAGTCATTGCGCTTCGCATCGGAAGTAAAGTCCAAAAAATGCAAGGCTACGCTCGCGTGAACGGGCAAATTACCGCTGAAGCCCAAATTATGTGCGTCATCGGCGACCGTCCTTAGTTTAGTAATAGGTAATAGGTAATTGGTTTGCTTACCTATTACCTATTACCTATTACCTATTACCAAAATGTTCATTCATCAAACAGCTATCGTCAGCGAAAAAGCGGAAATCGGCACAGATTGTTATATCGGCGCGTTTTGCACCGTTGGCGATGAAGTAAAATTAGGCGAAAAAGTGCGGCTCGATTCGCACGTCGTCGTGGACGGCAACACGACAATCGGCGATGAAACACACGTTTTTCCGTTTGTTTCAATCGGACTCGCGCCGCAGGATTTGAAATACGGCGGCGAACCGACGGCGGTTGAAATCGGCAAACGAAATCACCTCCGCGAATTTGTAACAATTCATCGCGGAACGGACGGCGGCGGCGGTTTAACCAAAATCGGCAACGATAATCTATTTATGGCACAAGCGCACGTCGCGCACGATTGCCAACTCGGAAACGAAATCATAATGGCAAACGCGGCAACGCTCGCCGGTCACGTCGAAATTGATGATAAAGCCAACATCGGCGCATATTCGGGCGTTCACCAATTCTGTCGAATCGGGCGCGAAGCCTTCGTCGGCGGCTATTCGGTCATCGTCAAAGACGCGCTCCCATTCGCTATCTCGCAAGGCAACCACGCCAAATGCTACGGCTTAAACCGCGTCGGAATGCGCCGCCGAGGTTATGCCAAAGAAACCATCGAAAAACTCCATCACGCTTATCATTTGCTTCTTAATGCCAAACTTAACACAACGCAAGCTGTCGAGAAAATCGAAGCTGAAATTAATGATTGCGCGGAAGTTTCATATCTTATCGATTTTATAAAATCGTCAAGTCGCGGAGTTGTAAAATGATTTTTTCAACGCAAAGATGCAAAGACGCAAAGGCGCAAAGTTTTTTATATTTTTCTTTGCGTCTTTGCATCTTTGCGTCTTTGCGTTGATTTTTTTCTATGAAATACGGACTTATCGCAGGCAATGGGCAATTTCCGTTTCTCGCCGTCGAAGGGGCGAGGAAAGCGGGCGCGTCTTTGTCGGTTGTCGCCATCAAGGAAGAAACCGATAAACGCATCGAAGAAGTTGCCGAAAAAGTGATTTGGGTTGGCATCGGTCAACTCGGAAAGATGATTTCGTTTTTCAAACAAGAAGGCGTTACAAAAGTGATGATGTGCGGACAGGTCAAGCACGTTCAGATTTTTTCCGGCGCATTTCCCGATTGGCGAATGGCGAAAATGCTCTTTGGGTTGAAACAACGAAATACCGATTCGCTGATTGGCGGAATCGCTGACGAAATGGCAAAAGAAGGCATCGAGTTGATTGATTCGACGTTTTTTATCCAAGAACGTCTGGCGCAAAAAGGCGTTTTGTCGCGGCGTAAACCCGATTCAAACGAACTCGGAAACATTGAATACGGTTTGAAAGTCGCCAACGAAATTGCACGTTTGGATTTAGGTCAAACGATTGTTGTTCGTGCCAAAGCGTGTGTCGCTATCGAAGCAATGGAAGGCACGGACGCGGTTATCAAACGCGCCGGAGAACTTGCAAAAGGCAAATTAACCGTGGTCAAAGTCGCCAAACCGAATCAAGATATGCGTTTCGATGTTCCTGTCGTCGGCATTCCGACAATCAACACGATGATTCAATCCGGAGCAACTTGTCTGTGTCTGACTCCGAATAAAACCTTAATGTTCGACAAAGAAGAAATGCTCAAACTCGCCGATTCGCATAAAATTTGCGTTGTTGCGGTTTAATCAGAACAAGGAGCAGTAGCGACTTGGCTTCTTTATAAATCTTGCCTGTTCGCTACCGCTCACAGTTCTCATTAATAAAAGAAACAAATTCCGCCGCCTTTGCGTAAGAAAAATAATTCACCGTTGCAAAACGCGGGAGATGTAGAGTTTTTTTTGTAGTTTTAATCTCATATTATCCTTCTATTACTATTTTTCTCTACGTCTTCAACTTTTTGCAGCGGTGAATGCTATCTTTCGGAGAAAATAATGAGAAAAAATTTACTTGCACTTTTTTTAGTTTTTACGTTTATTGCGCCTTTTTCCGCCTTTGGGCAGATGGTGACCAAGAAAAATTCGCCCGCAATGAAAGCGGCGCAAGAGATAACCGCCAAACAACTTAGCGATTATCTCTATTTTGTTGCTTCGGACGCAATGGAAGGACGCGATACGCCTTCGCGCGGATTGGACGTTACAGCTGAGTTTATCAAAATGAATCTTTCGCGCTGGGGTTTCAAACCTGCCGGAGATAACGGAACTTTCTTCCAAAAATTCGCTTTGCGACGCGAATCTATTGACACTTCGGCAACTAAGTTGATTGTTGAAAACACGGAATTTGCACTTAACGAAGATTACTTTCGTCTAAGCGGAAATGCGGCAACGGGTAATGTGCCGCTCATTTTCGGCGGCGACGGTTGGATGGTTAAATCAAAAAATATTGACGCGCTTTCCGGTGTTGATGTAAAAGGCAAAATTGTTGTTGTCGCAGGAAACAGACCTGATTTTTCACAACAATTTATGATTCCGCCGCCGGTCGGCGTTACGGAAGCCGATCTCAAAGGAACACGTGGCACGGATTGGGCTGATTCGGTTCGCAACGCACAAGAAAAAGGCGCGGCAGGCGTAATCGTTATCGCTCCCGCGCAACTAATGGGCTTTTGGGAACAAGCCAAACAATTCTTAGGGCGCGGCTCGATGTATCCCGAAAAACTTCGCGCCGATAATGTTCAAGCACCGAATCCGATGCCTGTAATGCTCGCTTCGCCGAAAGTCAGCAACGCACTTTATGGTGCAACTTTGCCAACATCTGCCGGAGATTTGAATAAAACCGGAAGTTTGAGTGCGAAAAGTAAAATCGAAATATTAATGACACAAAATGTCGTGGCAATTTGGGAAGGTTCAGACAAGATTTTGAAAAATGAAATGGTTGCCATCGGCGCACACTACGACCACGTTGGCGTAAATCCGAATGCACGCGGCGAAGACAAAATTTGGAACGGCGCGGACGATGACGGTTCGGGAACGGTGGCGGTTTTGTCAATCGCCGAAGCTCTTGCAAAATCAAAGGTTAAACCGAAGCGCTCGATTCTTTTCGTCTGGCACGCGGGCGAGGAAAAAGGTTTGTGGGGAAGTGAATATTTTACGAAATTTCCGACCGTTGACCTTTCAAAAGTCGTTACAATGCTTAATATTGATATGATTGGGCGAAGCAAAAAAGACGGCGACACAAATCCGCGCAACAAAGAACTTTCCGGTCCGAACGAAATCTATGTTATCGGCTCGAAAATGATGTCAACGCAACTTGGCGAAGTTACGGCAAACGTCAATAATTCATATTTGAAACTCAATTACAACTACAAATACGACGATCCGAAAGACCCGAATCGCTTCTTTTTCCGTTCAGACCATTTTCATTACGCCAAAAATAATATTCCGATTGTTTTCTGGTTTGACGGCGAACACGAAGACTATCACGGCGCGGGTGATCATCCCGACAAAATTGATTATGTGAAAATGGAAAAAATCACTCGCACAATTTTTCTGACAATGTGGGAAATCGCCGATACGAAAATTCGTCCGGCGGTTGATAAACAACTTCCCAAAGAATTAACTAACCGTTAATTTAAGGTAAAAAGTAAAAAGGCAAAAGTATAGAATAAGTTCTACACTTTTGCCTTTTGCCTTTTAGCTTTTTACTTTTGTCAGACGATAAGCCTCGGATTTGCTCAAACCGAATTCCTTCGCCGCTCTTTTGAGCGCATTTTTACTGTCCAAGCCTTCCGTTTCAAGTTCGCTGATTCTTTCCGCAATGGTTTTAGAATTTGGAATCTGGAATTTGGTGTCTGAAATCTGACATCGTTCGATGACCAAAACAATCTCGCCTTTCGTTGGATTTTCCGCAAACTTTGCCACTAAATCATTTAAATTTCCACGAACAGTTTCTTCGTGAAGTTTCGTCAATTCGCGCACGACGGCAGCTTTTCGATTTCCCAAAATTTCGGCGCAATCAATTAAACTTTTAGCAATTCGGTGTGGCGTTTCATAAAAACAAATCGTTGCCGGAATTGACTTTACTTCTTCCAGACGCTTGCGCCGTTCGCCTTTTTTCGACGGCAAGAAACCGCCGTAAAATA
>CALMEH010000555.1 GCA_937863115.1 uncultured Acidobacteriota bacterium | reverse complement strand
GAACAAGTTATGTAAATTCGGTGGACGGCGATACGGCAATCGGAAGTTTTGGTAAAGGGCTTCGATATATTAAGCCGACAAGCTCAGAACCTAATAGACCGATGCAAATATGGTCGCAGGGCGAAACGGAATTTAACCGCTTTTGGTTTCCGTCTTACGATTCGCCCAATGATTTTAGGACTTCGGAATTAAAAGCCACCGTCGAGAAAAAATATACGGTCGTTTCAAACGGAAAACTTATTTCCGACACCGAAAACACAGACGGCACGCGCACTTTCCATTGGAAAATGGACACGCCATACACTAATTATCTGACTTCCATCGTGATTGGCGAATTTGCCGACGTGCGGCAAGAGTGGCAAGGCATTCCGATTCATAATTTCGGTTATAAAAATCAAACTAAAGAAACTGTCGCCACGGTAAAAAATCTTCCCGATATGTTGGACTTCTTCTCAAAAGTTACCGGCGTTAAGTATCCGTATCCGAAATATGCTCAATCTTTTGTCGAAGACTTTGGCGGCGGAATGGAAAACATTTCGGCAACGACAATGATTATCGAAATGATTCACGACGAACGCGAATTGCTCGACGGCGATGATGATTCTTTGCAAGCCCACGAGCTCGCGCATCAATGGTTTGGCGATTATGTTACTTGCCGTCATTGGTCGGAAATTTGGCTTAATGAATCTTTTGCGACATACTTTGACGCGCTCTACAACGAACATTCACGAGGACACGACGACTTCCTTTATGAAAATGTCCGAGCTAATCAAAACCAATACTATCAAACTTGGAACGATGGCAACCGTCGCCCGATAATTACCAAGAATTATGCCAACAAAGACGCAATGTTTGACACATACGCATATCCTCGCGGCGCGGCAGTCTTGCATATTTTGCGCCGACATCTGGGCGACGAAGGTTTTTATAAGTCGCTCAACAATTATTTAACAACTAACGCCAATCAGCCCGTTTCGACCGAAGATTTGCGGATTGCTATCGAAGAATCAACCGGACAATCAATGGATTGGTTCTTTGATCAATGGCTTTACAAAATGGGGCATCCCGTTTTTGAAGTTACAAAAAACTATTCCGGCGGCAAGCTAACCTTAAATGTCAAACAAACGCAAAAGGTTGATGCCAAAAACGAATTCCAGCAAGTAGAATTGTTTGAGGGAAAAATAGATGTCGAAATTGACGGACGTATTGAACAGGTTTGGTTAAAACCGCAAGCCGAAAATAAATTTACTTTTGATGCGCCGTCCGAACCGAAATTGGTTGATTTTGACAATGAAGGAACTTGGATAAAAGAGATTACCTTTGAAAAAACTACCGAAGAACTGCTTTACCAAAGGGCAAACGACAAAGACGTTCTCGGCAGACGTTGGGCAATGAGTGAACTTGCCAAACGCGCAGATGCCGAAGGTGAAGGTGAACGGACAAAAATTCTTGCGGCTCTTCTCGACTCCGCAAAAAATGATAAATTCTGGCGCGTCAGACGTGCGGCAATCTCGGAAATAAGTGATTTGATTGTTCCACAAGCGATGCCTTTAGTTGAAGTTCCGCCCGTCAAGATGGATGAGGCTCTTTCGACGTTTTTAGCTTCTTCGGCAAGAAATTCCAAAGAGTCGCTGATTCGCGCCGAATCTATCGAACTGCTTTCAAAAACCAAAGATGCGAAATATGCCAATATTTATCTCACGGCAATCAATGACCAAAGCTACGGAGTCATTGACCAAGCGGCGGCGGCTCTTGGCGAAACGAAAAACCCGAAAGCCTTTGAAGCATTAGTCAAGTTGGTCAACACACCGTCTTGGCGCGGCAGAATTCAGATTGCCGGACTCAACGGACTGTCAACTTTGGGTGACAAACGGGGTTTTGACATCGCACTAAAGTTTGCTTCGGATAAAACTCAGCCCGTCGAAGCCCGAATTGCGGCTGTGTCCGTTCTCGGCGAAACAGGAAAAGGTAACCCGAAAGCCTTTCCGATAATTTTTGAGGCGTTCAAATCTGCGCTGGAGACAAATGATTTCAACGGAATCTTTACGACGATTCGCGCTCTCATCGGTCTCGGCGATCCGCGTGGTCAACAGGCATTTAATTTGCTCAAAATTAAATTTAAAAATGATCAGCAAATTATGAATTTTGTCCTGTTTTTAGAAATGCAGTTCAAACAATCTCAGGAGAAAAAATTTATTAACGAAGGTTAGTTGCTTAATATAAGTAAATGGACAAGATTCTTTGAATAATAAATAGATTTGCGCTGTGTTCAGAGTTCAAACTTTTATTTGAATCTTTTTGAATAATTCAAACTAGAGTTGGAACTCTGAACTATAATATATTTTTGTTTCGGTTACATATCTTAATAATGTGTTGTAGAAGATTTAAACCACAAGAAAGACACAAAAAGACACAAATTTGCTGATTAATTTTTGTGGTATTTAGTGTTTTTTTGTGGTTAATTTCCTAACCACAAACAATTTAGGACAATATTTTTCCGATTATATACTTTTTTAAACAAATGAAAAACAATTCTGTCAAAATAAAACTATTCGCGTTATCGGCTATGTTAATGCTGGTGTTTAATCAGTTCCTTTTTGCGCGTCCGTTGAACCGGATTTTTCAAAATCCGTTGCTTCAAGACGATAAAGTTAAAAAACTTCCGCGGGTAAATTACATTCGCAGTCGTGATTTTGATATGCGGCATATTGCCCTCGATTTAAAATTCGATTGGGACAAAGAGCAAACTTTCGGCACGGCAACGATTACGCTTGCCCCGTTGATGACCGATTTTAAGCAAATCAATCTTGATGCTGGCGCAATGATTATCAATTCCGTAAAGTTGTCGGGCAAGGATTTGAAGTTTCAATATGACGAAGCGAATTCCAATCTTGCCATCAATCTGGAGAAGGTTTATGCCGTTGGGGAAGTTTTGACTTTCACCGTGGATTATCGTTCAAAAGGTTTGATTGTGGCAAACACTTTGGGCTTCGGCGGCGGCGGCGGATTGAAGTTTATCAAACCGACGGCGGACAATCCGAATCGTCGTCGGCAAATCTGGTCGCAAGGCGAAACCGATTATAACCGTTTCTGGTTTCCGTCTTACGACTCGCCGAATGATTTTCGGACTACGGAGCTGACCGCTACGGTTGAGAAACCGATGTTCGTCGTCGGCAATGGTAAATTGATGAGCCGCAAAGACAACGGCGACAACACGGAAACTTTTCATTGGAAAATGGACACGCCCTACGCCAATTATCTGACTTCAATCGTCGTCGGGGAATATGCCGAGATAAAGGGAAATTATCTTGACATTCCGGTTTCGACTTTTCTTTTCCCAAACGAAGCCAAAGACGGCGCGGCATCTGTTAAAAAATTACCAGAAATGGTTAAATTCTTCTCGGAAATCACCGGCGTTAAATATCCGTATGTTAAATATGCCCAAACAATGGCGGAAGGTTTCGGCGGCGGAATGGAAAATATTACCGCAACCACGATGACTCCGACAATGATTCACGATGAACGCGAATTACTTGATACCGACAGCGAAGGTTTGCAATCGCACGAACTCGCGCATCAATGGTTCGGCGATTATGTTACTTGCCGAGAATGGTCGGAAATTTGGCTTAACGAATCGTTTGCGACATATTTTCAAGCACTTTGGACGCAAAAATCAAAGGGAACGAATGATTTTCTCTACGAAGATGTTAAAAGCAATCAAGACTCTTATTACAACACTTGGGCGCAGGGAAATCGCCGTCCGATTGTTACGAAACATTATGAAAGTGCCGACGATTTATTTGACACCTACGCTTATCCGCGAGGCGGGGCGGTTCTTCATATGCTTCGCAAACATCTTGGCGACGCAATGTTTTTCAAAGCGATAAATCATTATTTGAAAACAAACGCCAATTCTCCCGTCCAAACCGAAGAACTGCGAATTGCCATCGAAGAAGCGTCCGGACAATCAATGGATTGGTTTTTCGATCAGTGGCTTTATAAAATGGGACATCCCGTTTTTGAAGTTACGAAAAACTATGCCGGCGGCAAGCTAACCTTGAATGTCAAACAGACGCAAAAGGTTGATTTGCTTAACCAATTTCCCCAAGCCGATTTTTTTCAAGGCAAAATGGACATCGAGATTGATCATAAAATTCAACAAGTTTGGATAAAACCGCAAGCCGAAAATGTTTTTACTTTTGAAGCCGAAAACGAGCCGAAAATTGT
>CALMEH010000554.1 GCA_937863115.1 uncultured Acidobacteriota bacterium | reverse complement strand
AATCCAACGCAAATTAAAGTCGTCAACATTAAAACGCCGAGTTCGGCGTAAAACAGATGCGGCATCGAAGGAACGGTGTGTTCGGGTCCGCTCCCGACCTGCGGAGTTTTGCCTTTGACGACTGCCGCGAGATGATAAGTTTTCTTCGGCGCATCGGTGAAAACCGGATAAAATTCTTTCGCGTCTGTGGCAACTAATTCATCGGCATTTTCAGGCTTGGCAAGTCCGCCGTCTTTCCGAATTCGCCAAAAATGGACTGCCATCAGCATCACCAAAACAAGCGGCAAAATCATCACATGAAGTAGATAAAATCTAATCAAGGCTTCCGCCCCAACCACATCCGAACCGAGTAGAATCTCGCGCTGTAATCCCCCAATGTCCGCATATTCGGTAATTCCGATAGCATCGGTAATTTCACGCGGCGATTGCGCGATATTTGCACCAATCGTGATTGCCCAATAAGCAAGTTGATCCCACGGAAGCAGATAACCCGTGAACGATAAACCAAGTGTTGTAACCAACAAACCCCAACCGATAAACCAATTAAACTCACGCGGTTTGCGGTATGAAGCTGTGTAAAATGCCCGCGCCATGTGTAAAATCACTGCCACAACCATCACATTTGCCGCCCAACGATGAATGTTTCGCATAAAACGTCCCGTTGGCACAATAAAATGAATGTCTTTGATGGATTGATAGGCAACCTCAGGATATGGTTTGTAATAAAACATCAGCAAAACGCCCGTGATGAGGGTTATTAAAAATGCCGCCGTCGTCATAATTCCTAAGCCCATCGTCGCCGACCAGCGCAGACTCCAAAGATGCGTGCGGACGGAATGCAGATGAAGAAATACATTTCCGAAGATAAACGATGACCGTGTGCGGTCGGTTTTCGGCGCACCGCCGCGAAATACCGCTTTACGGACGTGACTTGGAATTGCCAGCAGATTGTTCCAAAATTCGTGTAATGCTGAATAGTTTTCCGCTTTCATAGATTTACACCTTTGTTCCGTTCTTAACTTTCGACTCTTCATCTATCGTAAAACCTGCCCCGCTTTTTGAAACTTTAAGCCACGGCAAAGCTGTCGGCGCGGGACCTTTTCTGACCGTTCCGTCTTTGGTAAAACCCGAACCGTGACACGGACAATCGAAGCCGTTAGAACTAGTTTTGACAATGCACCCCAAATGAGTGCAGACGGTTGAAATCGCATAAACGCCTTCGCCGTCGCGGAAAACCGCCACGTTTCTGCCCGGAGGAATAAACGCCTCGCCTTCGGCTAAATTTTCCGGCAAAGAAACATTAAATTTCTTGGCGGGCGATGCCGAAACTGCCGCCTTTGGCAATTTCAACATTCCGAACAAAGAAAAAAGCATTGCCGCCGCCATCGAACCGAGCGCAGCTAATCCCAAGAAATCGCGTCGCGGCATCGGTTCGGGGTCAAATCGAGATTTTTTTTCATTTGCTTTTGTTGTCATATAAACTCCAATAATTTGCGGAAGCCCGCACGAAGTAAGGGCGAAATATCAACCACACTTAATTCGGGATCGTTTCTCCACAAGTTGTCCAAGTTGTCGAAAATGAAACTCTTTCCATCGAAATCGCGTCCACCGGACAGCGCATCGCACAGAGCGCACAACGGATACAACGGTCTTCATCTTTCAAAATCGCCGAATTTTCACTCAATTCCGCGTCTGCGCCGAGTGCTTTATCAATCAAGGGCGACGCATCTGTATCAAATTCCAAACTGTCCAACGAAACGAGTTTCAAACATTCCGTTGGGCAAACGTCCACACATCCACCGCACAAAACACAGCGCATTCCATCAAAAACGGGTGTTACGCCGCAATCCAGACAACGCGAGGCTTCGCGCATCGCTTCCTCTTCGCTGTAACCGATTTCAACCACATGTTCGGGATGTTTAAGCCGTTCTTCCGGCTCAATCGTCGGAACTTCGACGCGCCGCAAAGATTCGTAGCCTTGTTCGCGCCGATAGCGTTCGAGAACGATGTGCGAAGTCAAAGTTTCTTTGGCAAGAGTTTTTCCGGTCAGAAATTGATAAATTGAGCGTGCCGCCGCTT
>CALMEH010000553.1 GCA_937863115.1 uncultured Acidobacteriota bacterium | reverse complement strand
CGGCTTTTATTTCTTCCAGTTGTTTAAGGCTCGTCTTTTCATCAATCAAACCGATTTTGCTGAAGATTTTGCTGACTTTTCCGACAATTTTTTTCTCGTCCAGCTCCTTCTTTTCAAGAACTGAATCAACCTTTGCAAGAGTCCATTTTTTACCGTCAATCTCAATCGGAAACGCTCGCTTGTGATCGTTAAAATCCTTCAACTGCTTTTCCTGCCACCCGATCCTCAAATCCGTAAATATTTTCCTGCCTTTAAGTTTGGCAATTTCATCATTTGAGCGTGTCGGCTCGGCTCGCTCCTTGGATAATTCTTTTCGCACCTTTTCAAAATAATTGGCAACGCGAATATCCTTTTTCTCCAGACTGCTTGCTTGAAGCATTTCTAAATCATCCAAACTGAGCAACGGAATGGGAAGTATTTTATTGTCGCTTTTGTAGGACGTGCGAATTTTTTCCGCCAAAGGTTTAATATTTTTGTAGTGGTTTTCACGGGTAATTAATTCACGATTTTCTTTGACTACCAAGTTATGCAGAATCGTCTTGATCCGTTTGATACCTTCGGCGTTTTTCTCAAATTCATTCTCGACCAAGCTTTTCCTTAACTCGTCCTTTTTTGCGGCATCGGTAATGTTCTGTTTATTTAAACTTCGATTCGCCCGTTTTTCAGCGCGGCGTTCCAAATCAAAAAGCGACATTTTTCTTGGTTTTTTAGTGATTTCGTCAAAGATTTTAAACCTTCTTTTATCGCCGTGATTCACCAACGACTCTAGATTTTCCCGTGTCTTTTCAACATAAAATTTTGCCAAAATTGCCTGAGCCAAAATTTCCCGTTCTTTAATCATTTCAACTTTCGATTTTGCTTCTTGGAAGTTTTCTATTCTTTGAGAATTGTTTGATTTATTCTGCCCTTTATCAGCAGTTCGGTTTTGTCCATTATATTTATGAGAAATTTTTCGCTCTTTTTCCAGCAAGATTTCATCAAGTTTTTCATTGGCAGTTTCAATTAAAATCCCCGGCTGAAAAGTCTTTTCTTTGCCTTCTTTTTCGTAATGCGGCAGCAATGAAACGGGAATTTTATTTAAACTTTTCTTCTCCAGATTTTTGTCGAAATACTCTTTCTGAATAGCGATGTGAACGTGCGGGTTGTCGGTGTTTCGATGGATACCCGCCGCCCACGAGAGTTTGTCTGCGCCGATTTCTTTTTCAAATTGCTTCATCGCGTGGCGCGTGATTGCTTTGATTGATTTTTTACGTTCATTTTCATCATTGCCTAACCGCTCGTAATCTTCCGGCTTAAATGAAAGGACAAGGTGATGTAGTTCCTCGTTACCGGGTCTTTTACTGGAGATGCCGTTCTTCAATAAATCATTGGCTTTTTCGACTGTGGTTTTGTCCGAATATTCATTAAAAATTTCGCGTCCCGATTGCTCTTTCCCTGCGTCAATTTTGCTGTGGGCAATATAATGGACAAGTCCGCGCGAACTCGATTTTTTGGCTTGGACTGAGGCGATGACTTTCATTAGCTTTCACTCGAATTTGCCTGAATTGAAGACTGCAATAGTTTGGCTTTGATTTTTTCGATTTTGGTAAATAAATAAAGCATTTCGGGTTCGATTGTTTCCGCTTCAAAATTGTGATGCTCGGCAATCTTTTCAATTTCGACGAGCGAATGTTCGACAAGTCCGAGGATATTTCGATTGGCAAAGTCGGTGCTGTTTTTCTTTTCGATTTCAACCGGCGAAAAATACTCAATCAGTTTGGTGAAAATTTGATTCAGGTAGGACATACAAACATTCGTCATACAGTAAATTTCGCTGACTAGAACGCCGGTTAAATAGGAATTTTCAGCTTGTTTTTGCGCCAGCATTTCCATTGTTCGGGCGTGTTCTTCGAGACGTTCAATTCTCGCATCCAGACAATCGGATTTTATGAGTTTGTGTTTTTCGTTACTGATGAGCCAGTCGAGTTTTTTGAGTTCGCTTTTTTCATCCGTGAAATCAAATTGTTTGCCGCGCAAAGCAAGCCGAATAAGTTTCTGCGTGATGACACTCTTTTTCTCGCCGCTCGCACGGGCAAGTTCAGCAATTTTTTTCTCGTCCTGTTTGTATGGTCTGACATACATAGACTCGCCTAAAACTTCCGCCTCGATGTTATTTGTTTTGCCGATTAATTTTCTTTTTTCCTGCTCTCTCATTGATTTTTAACTGTTGCAATTAATTTAATTTTTCTCTGATTTCGGTCAGAAAATCTCTGACACCGTAACCTCTTTAATCGCCCAATTTAAGAATTAGTAGAATTCTTATTATTCTTTAATTGTTGAAATAAAAGCGTTTTACGCTGTCAGAAAATTCTGTTTTTATTTCAATGCAAAATTTGTTCCTAAACCACATGAGATTTGAGTTTTCGGGCGTTGCGAATTGTTTTTTTTGTCATTTCTATGTAGTTGTCAGAATCTGACAGCCGTAAATCCAGCTTTTCCAACATTTAATTTCTGACGAGCGTAAAATTGCGCTCTATCCTGTCATACAAGACAAGCCGAATTTTGTGTTCAGATATTTTTTGCGGTGTTTGAGTGATTTGAGGCTCACATTCTTTGATACGGCACGAAAGTTGTTTATGGGCTTTACTGATTCTCGGAAAGGGAAGAAATTCTAATAATTTTTAAGAGGAAAAGATGAGTGAAATAAACGAAACAAAACAGGGAGCCGGCACAAAAACTGAAATGCCGATTCTGCAATTAAACCGATTAAGCTACGCTAAAATAAACGGCAAAATTCTGGAAACGACCAATGCCAAACTCGAAAAATATATCCAATATGCAACCGAGCGAATGAGGACGGAAATATCTCCCGGTGATGTCATTGAACACGGTCTGAAATTACTTTTTGAACGCGATACAGGCTTCAAAGATTGGCTCAAGAAGAATTGAACGGTTAAAATTTTCTATTCCCCAAAGCCCGGTAAATCAACGGGCTTATTTATTTGTTTTCAGAATTTAATTAGACTTTTTCAACTTTCCATAAAGGCAACACATCGGATGAATAGTGTTGACCTTTTCTATTCACCAAGTCAACCCAAGTCGTTGAGTCTTCGTCCTGCCAAATATTTCGGACATATTGAAGCCGTCCAGCCCCCAACAGCCCGGATTTCCAACGAACCAAATCTCCGATTTTAATGCCGTCAAACTCGTCTAAATCTTTAGTCTTCATAAGTCTTCATTTGCACTTTAAAAACATCTAAACGATTAGAGCAAGTTCCGTATTGAATCCGGCGATTTGCGAACGATATTTTGACATTAAATTACGGGCAACCAAAGCCTCCGCAGGGGTCAAAGATGATTTTACGGCAAACCGTTTGCCAAGCTCACTGTCGAATTTGTTAAAGCCTTGACCGTCTGCCCGTTTCGCGCCGTCGCACGCGGCGGCTAATGTTTTTAATCCGTTGTGAATCATCCTGACCGTGCTTTCGTCGGGTGTGCCGCGCATCATCAAAGCAAGTCTGTCGAGCGTGTCTTTATCAAGCGATTCTTTTCTGGTTGCGGCGGCACGGGAAAGCCGATCAGCGGTTTCCTGAAACGGGCATCCTGCGTGTCCTCGCATCCAGTTCCATTCGATTTTGTGAGTCAGACACGCATTTATCAAGCGTTCCCAATATTCCCGATTCGATTTCATCCGGTTTTTTCCCGTCATCGTTTCGATAACGTATTTCGAGTCGGAAAAAACCTGAACTTGGGCAGGGGAACGGAGCGATTCCAAGCCAACCGCACAGGCTAAAATTTCTGCCTTTTGGTTGGTTAACGCGCCCAAATAACAAGCCTTCAG
>CALMEH010000552.1 GCA_937863115.1 uncultured Acidobacteriota bacterium | reverse complement strand
GTTCGCGCCGAACATATTAAAGAAGGCGCAACCGTGATTGATGTCGGCATCAACAATGTTTCGGACGTGGATTTTGCAAAAGAATTATTCGATGCCGACGAACTCGAAAAACGTCTGCGGACAATAGAAAAACGCGGCTTCACACTCGTCGGCGACGTAAATCCGCGAGAGGCGCGCCAAAAAGCGGCGAATTTCACACCTGTTCCGGGCGGAGTCGGTCTGCTGACAGTCGCAATGTTGATGAAAAACGCAATCGAAGCAGCAAAGATGAGAAGATACGCTGCGTAGCGTGATGAGTTTTTCTGATAACGTAAAAAGAAATCTCCAAAGATTATTTAATACACTTGTGAGCATATTAAATAATCTTTCAAGCATTTTTAAAACGCTGATGAGTGTGTTGAGAAATCTTGTAAGTGTAAAAAGGAATCTCCAAAGATTATTAAGAACTCTATCAAAATTATGAAACTTTCATTTGAAGAATATCAATCAGAAGCCAAGCAAACGGCTTTATATCCGCGTCGTTTGGAAAACTTGGAATATCCGACACTCGGACTCGCGGGCGAAGCCGGCGAAGTCGCCAACATTGTCAAGAAAATCCAACGCGATTTCGGCGGCAAAATAACGGACGAAGTGCGTCTGAAATTAAAAGACGAACTCGGCGACGTGCTGTGGTATATCTCCGCTTGCGCCGATGAATTAGGCTTGACTTTAACCGAAATTGCAGAGTTTAATGTAGAAAAATTAGCGCGGCGGCATAATCGGAAATAATTGGAGCGCGGGCAGCTTGCCCGCCAGCGCGTTCAAGTGAAACGAGAACAGGCGCGAAACGCTTCGGATTAATCGAAAGTTGAATTTATGCAAAGGCTTTGCCGTTCTTGCTTCGCTCGAACGGGCGGGCAAGATGCCCGCGCTCCAATTATTAAAAAAAACGCAATGCTCGAAAAAGGCAAAAAAGTTGGCGAATATGTTTTACTCGAAAAGCTCGGCGCGGGCGGTTTCGGTGATGTTTGGATGGCGGAAAAACGCACCGTTTTGGACGTGAATCATTTTGCGTTGAAGTTTTTTCGCCCGAAGACGGACGGCGTTGATTTTGACAAAATCGGCAAAGAACTCGCCGTTTGGAAACAGCTAAAAGGCTTGCCGCACATCATTTCGGTTATCGAATTAGACCGTTTTGAAGATTATGTCTATGTCGTCAGCGATTACGCCGACGGCGGAAGTTTGGAAAAATATCTGAAAACAAACGGCGGCAAGGCTTCGACTGAGACGGAAGCCGTGCGAATCGCGTTGGAGATTTTGACCGGACTCGAAAATCTGCACGGCAAAGGCTTTGTTCACCGCGATTTGAAACCGGACAATATTTTGATAATGAACGGCAGATTTTGTCTGGCAGATTTCGGCATTTCACGCGAGATAAAAACGCACTCGAAAGCCACCGGAACAGCCGGAACAATGGAATATATGCCGCCCGAAGCGTTTGCAAAATCGCCGTCCGTTACGCCGCAAACCGACATCTGGGCAATCGGCGTAATTCTGCAAAGGCTTCTCACGGGTGCGTTGCCTTATCCGCAAGAAGAACAACCTTCGCTAATCGCCGCAATTTTAGTGAACGACGCGGACGAAATGCCCGAAACTGTTTCGTCAAATTTGCGCTCGATAGTCAAAAAGGCTTTACAGAAGAACCGCGAGAATCGTTTTCAAACGGCAAGCGAAATGCGCGAAGTTCTGCGAGATATTTTGAAAACTCCGCAGAAAGTTGTTTCAAATCAAGCGGTTTTGCCAGCTAAAACGCTTCTTTTAGAAGATTCAGACAAAACAGCGAAATTAGAAATTGAGCCAACGCAAGATTGGCGAGAGATTGAAGCACAAAAATTAAAAGAGACTAAAGAATTAAAGCAGTTGCAGAAAATTGAGATTCAATGCCAAAAAGATGAGTCTTTACTATTAGAGCGCGAAAGGCAAAAAAAACAAGACGAAAGAAAAATCAAGAAAGAAATGACTACAAGTAAAAGACTTATGTTGCTTTGGATAATTTGGAGCGCATCCGTCCTTACTGTTTTTATCGGTATTTGGCAATATCGTTCTTGGGCAAATTCAAATCAACTACCAAAAACTTTAAAGCTAAAGCCTTGTTACAGAGCTGAAAAAATGGGCTTTTGCAATGAGAATAACAAATTAATTATTCCCGCAAATTATGATAATGTCGGCTCTTTTAACGAAGACATAGCAGGTATTGCAGTCGAAAAAAAATTTGAAAAGGAAGGTTCGGATGCCTATGCAAATGTATGGGGATTTATTGACCAATTCGGAAAGGAAATTATTTCTGTTAAATATAAGCCTTGTGATTATCCTCTTCACTTTAGTCACGGTTTAGCTTGTGTGGCAGAGTATGGGGAAAGATGGAATGGGCAGAGGTATGGATTTATAGATAAATTGGGAAATGTTGTTATTCCGCTAAAATATGATGAAGCACATTCGTTTAGCGAAGATTTAGCATTAGTTCGTTTAGATGGAAAATATAGTTTTATAGATAAATTTGGAAACATTAAATTATCACTTGAATATGACAATGTCTATCCATTTAGCGAAGGTTTGTCATTAGTAGCTACAAAAACTTATTTATCCACTCGAAAATTAAACATTCCCCTTGCTCCCAAAGCCACCGATGCTCTAAATTTTATTAAAGTAAATTCTTATTCATACAAATATTATTTTGTAGATAAATTTGGAAATAAAATTATTGAAGTTCAAGAAAGTTTCGTTTTGGATGATTTTGAATCTTGGTTAGTGCCTTCTGTTAATTTGTTTAGCGAAGGGGTAGCAAATGTCAATCCGCCTGCAGGAAAGGCTTATTTCATAGACAAAAACGGGAACAAAGTTATTTCTACAAATTATGATTGGGCTGGATCTTTCAGTGAAGGTTTAGCTTGTGTGAGAAAGAAAACTGATTCTATAGATAGATATGGTTATATAGACAAAACAGGGAAGGAAATAATCCCTCTTATTTATATTTCTTGCTCCAACTTTAAGGATGGACAGGCAAAAGTAAACCTCAATAGGCACGCCACCTATGACGAGAATAATCTATTCATAGACCACAATGGCAATGAAATTATCGCCAATTATGAATAAGGCGAAAGATACATGAAATCTGTAAAATCCGCCTGTTTTGTGGCATAATTGAAACGCTATGAAAATGGTCGAAATACCTTTGAGCGAATACAGAAGACTTAAGGAAGAACTGGAATTGCTGAAAAATACCGAGCTTTTGCGGAATATTAATAAGCTCGTAGATTTGCTTTATCAGGAAAAATACGGGTTGTTTATGGGCGATTATACGGATGATTTGACCGAAACCGTCGTTAATGAAGCGTGGACGGACGAGCCGAGCGGGTGGGATAATGTATAATCAAAGAGAAATCGTGCTGGTGCCGTTTCCGTATTCCGATTTGAGCAACACGAAGCGGCGACCTGTTTTGATAATTTCTAATGACGACTACAACAAACGGTTTCACGATGTTGTCGTCTGTGTGATTACGAGCAATCAATTCAAAGACGCTTATTCATTGCCGTTAGAAAACGATGACTTGGAAATCGGCGTTTTGCCGGAAAGTTCCGTCGTCAAAACTCACAAACTTTTTACAATTCACCAAAGCAAAATAATCAAAAAATTCAGCGTCGTCAAAACCGAATATTTCGAGCAAGTCGCCGACAAAATCAAATCGCTCATCAAACCGAAAAGTTAAAACAATTCCGAAGCAAAACCGCAGATGCGAAAAGGCTTTGTGCTATAATCGGCGGGAGAGGTTTTTATGGAAGTTACGCTTAATTTGCCGGAGAATATTTATCGGAATTTTCAGAAATTAGCCGAAAGGTCGAGTCGGCGAATTGATGAAGTGATTGCCGAGAAGATCGAGGCTGATTATTGGGTTGAAAATGTTGCGGCGGAAGAATCGCTTGCCGATTTGTCGGATGCGGAGGTTTTGGAATTGGCAAATCTGAAATTGTCCGAACAGCAAGACGAAAGAATGAGCCGATTGCTTGAAAATCAGCGCGAAAGCCGGATTACGACGAATGAGAAAATCGAGTTGGAAGGCTTGATGGGGCTTTATCGGATGGGAAATCTTCGCAAGGCGCAAGGTTGTGTGGAAGCCGTCAGACGCGGTTTGATAAAAACACCTGCCGATTTGAAATGAGTAAAGTTTCCTCAAAGATTCAAGCAAAAGTTCGTCGAGAAGCCAAAAATCGTTGCGGATATTGTTTGCTTCCGCAAGAAATTTTGATGGGCAAACTCGAAATCGAACATCTTTTGCCGATTGCGGAAGGCGGAACTGATGCGGAAGAAAATCTCTGGTTGGCTTGTCGTGATTGCAACAGCTACAAAAGTTCCAAAGTTTATGCTTTTGATGAAGAAACCGAGCAAAAAGTAAAACTTTTTAATCCGCGCACTCAGGATTGGCACGAACATTTCAAATTCAACGAAAATCAAACAAAAATTATTGGCAAAACGGCTTGCGGACGTGCAACCGTAATTACATTGAGAATGAATGAAGATCAAGCTGTCAGAGCGAGAATGCTTTGGGTAGTTGCTGGTTGGTATCCGCCGAAAGATTAAGTTTAAGATTATGTTGAAAGTCGGTTTAACAGGTTCGATTGCGGTCGGAAAATCTTTTGTTTGCGAGGTTTTGCGCGAATTGGGAGCGTTTGTGCTTGATGCGGATTTGACGGCGCGGGAAGTAGTTGCGCCTAATACAGTTGGCTTGCAAAAGATTGTTGAAAATTTCGGTGCGGAAATTTTGCAACCGAATGGCGAACTTGATCGTGTGAAATTGGGCGCGATTGTTTTTGGTGATGAGCCGAAACGACAACTTTTGAACTCGATTGTGCATCCATTAGTTATCGAATCGCAGAACGATTGGTTGGCGGAAACCGAAAGGGAAAATCCTTCCGCAATTGCTGTGATTGATGCGGCTTTGATGATTGAATCGGGCGGTTACGAAAGATTTACGAAGTTGATTGTCGTTTGGTGTCAACCTGCGATACAATTAGAAAGATTGATGTTACGCAATAATTTGAGCGAATCTGAGGCTTTAAAACGCATCAATTCTCAAATGCCGCAAGACGAAAAAAAGCGTTACGCCGATTTTTTGATTGACACTTCCGAAGGTTTTGAAGCGACGAGATTAAAAACGACTGAAGTTTTTAGGGAATTAGAACTTTTAACTTAAAATATGAATTATTCACGGATTAAAAATTACAGATTACAAATTACAAAAAAATCTGTGTCTATCTGTGTTTATCTGTGGATAATTATTTTTGCTTTATTTTTGAGTTCGTGTGCGGAATTGGAAAAACCGAAAACCGAACCTTTTTACGCACAAACTGCGCCGACGGGGAAAAAAGAATTTCGCTGGTCAAACGGGAAAACGCCGAAATCTTTTGATCCTGCGCTTGCCGCGTCTTCGCCGGAAACGGATATTGTGCGGGCAGTTTTTGAAGGTTTGACCGATACGAAGCCACAAACTTTGGAAGCAATTCCGGCGATTTCGATTAAATGGGAATCGGCGGAAGACTTTAAAACGTGGACGTTTCATTTGCGGGAAGACGCGCAATGGTCAAACGGAAAACCCGTTACGGCAAAGGATTTTGAGCGTTCGTGGCAGCGTTTGGCGAAAATGGGAACGCGCGTTTCGCATTACAAATTGTTTCAAAACATTGTCGGAATGCAGATTGCGCCGAAGGAAAATTTACCTGTTCTTGAAGAAAAAGAACCGGATATTTTTGCAAATCTTTCCAATCAAAATTCGCAGGTTTTAACCAATCAATCAAACACGAACACGGCAAATACGACGATTGAAACCGAAAAGAAACCGATTGAAAAAATTGAAACCGAAAAACCCGTTTTTGGCGTTGAAGCGGTTGATAATTTTACGTTGAAAGTTTCGCTCGTCAATGCCGACAAAAATTTCCCTGCGCTCGTTGCTCATCCTTTGTTTCGTCCGATTTTCGGCGATGGAAAAGATTTTGAATCGGGCAAATTAAATGCGGCGATTATAACGAACGGCGCGTTTCGCATTTCGTCAATCGGGCAGGACGGCATCACGCTCGACCGGGCGGAAAACTTTTGGAATAAAGATAAAATCGAACTCGAAAGAGTGAGGTTCGTGCCGGCGGAAAATGCGGAAACGGCTTTGCAATTTTATCGCAAAGGCGATGTTGATGCGGTTACGAATTTTGATTTTGCGCCGCTGGCTTTGAAATTGCTCGAACCTTACGACGATTTTCATCGCACGACGCATTCTGCGCTGAATTTTTACGAATTTAACACGGAAAAAGCTCCGTTTAACGACCACCGAGTCCGCGAAGCTCTGGCAATTGCCATCGAGCGCGAACGTTTGACCGAAGGCACAACCGAAGGCGCAACCAAACCCGCGCTCAGTTTTCTATCATTCACAAAAGGCGAAAATAAATTATCGCAAGACATCAAGCGTGCGAAAAAATTGCTCGAAGAAGCCGGATTTCCGAACGGCGAAAATTTCCCGACGATTAAATTAGTTGTCAATCGCAACGACATTCAACAGCGTATTGCCCGCAGTGTCAAACAAATGTGGGAGCAAAACTTAAACCTTAAAACCGAAATCAGCGTAAAAGAATCAGGCGAAATTGAAGCGATTGCGAAATCTAAGGATTTTGATATTTTACGGCGCGGTGCGGTGTTTCCTGTAGCCGACGAAACGGCGAATTTGTTAACAATATTTCCTCCGAAAATGGCTGTTTCCGAACAAAAAAACGAAGCTGAAGAAATAGCACAGGAAAAAGAAACGGCTGAAAATCCGGACGTTTTAACTGAAAATTCGGAAGACAAAGATTCTGCCGTCGAAAAACCGCAAACTATTGAAAACAAAATCATTTTGACCGAAGAGCAAGCAATTGAAGAACTTCCTGCAATTCCGCTCTATTTCCCGATGACTTATTCATTGGTCAAACCTTACGTTAAAGGTTTTGAAATGAATTCGCTCGATGCGCCGTCGCTTAAAAATGTCAAGATTGATAACGATTGGCAACCGTAAAATTTTTCGATTTGCAATTTTCGATTTGCGATTTTATACATCTTTAGTTTGCAAAATCTTCGAGAAGTCGCAAATATATGAATCAAACATTGCAGATAAAAAAGCTCCCCAAACATTAAATAAGGAATTCATAAAGTTATGACGAAAATCGGTTTCAAACAGGTTCGCAATTTTTCGGTATTGATTGTTATTTCGTCGTTTTTGTTGAGTTGCACGAGTTCGGCAAACAACCAATATTGGGGCAAGACAGTGCTTCCGAAAGAAAATGTTTTGCGTTATTCTTCCGGCTCGGAATCTGAATCGCTCGACCCGCAAATTCCTTCAGGTCAGCCCGAAGCACGAATTTTATCGGCGTTGTATGAAGGTTTGGTTGAATACGACCCGAAAGATATGTCGCCGATTCCGGCGATTGCCGAGCGTTGGGAAAGCGCGACAAACCGGGACGAATTCGTCTTTTATCTTCGCAAAAACGCTAAATGGAGCGACGGCACGCCAATTACCGCGAAAGATTTTGTTTATAGCTTCCGACGCGGATTTGCGCCCGAAACGCTTTCGCGAACGGCGGCTCTCGGTTATCCGATAAAATACGCCGAAGCCTTTAACGGGAAGCAATTTTTTGTTAAGCGCAATGGCGAGTTCGTTCTGGAAAAAGATTTGGCGGAAAAACCTGCGGATGCACCGACGGTTGCGCCGTTCGGAACGGAAACCGAATTTCGCAAATTTATCAAATCACCTGACCGTGTAACTTTGCCGAACGGCACGCTCGACCGCGCCCGCGCTATCGAAGGCAATCCGAAGCTCAAAGCAGTTTTCGCCTTTTTGCCGTCGGAATTAAAAAACGCCACTGCACTGGCGGCGAAAATTAAAGATTCAAAAGATGAATTAACTAAATTTTTGGCGGCAAATCTTCCGCCTGACGCGCTTGTTTGTGCGGATGCAAACGCTTGTAACGATGCGGCGAAACAATCTTTGGCAGACGGTTTGAATAAAGTAATTGACGGAAATTTATTTTACACACAAGAATGGTTTTCTTCCTTGACGCTTTCAAAAGACGCACAGGGTTTGAGCGATGCAATCGCCGCCGAAAACACAAAACGCACCGACGGTAATAAAAAACTCGATCAAGAAATTGCTGACGCAACCAATGAATTAACCAAAACCGAAAAGGAAAAAGCCAAGAAAAAATTGATTGCAAAACTGGCTTACGCAAACAGATTTCTGCTCGAACAAACTTTTACGGAAGAAATCGCGGCGGCTGATTTGGTTGCCGTCAAAGCCGAAGACATCGGTGCGGAAGCGGTTGACGATTACACATTTCGGATAACTTTAAAACAACCTGCGCCTTATTTTCTCGGGCTTTTAACGCATCAATTTTTCCGTCTCGTGCCGCAGCATACGATCGAAAAATTCAAAAAAGATTGGACGCGACCTGAAAATATCGTAACTTGCGGTGCGTTTAAGGTGAAGGCGCATAAACCGTATAATGTTTTGATTGTCGAAAAAGACCCGAATTATTGGGACGTGGCAAACGTGCATCTCGATCGCATCGAATTTCCGGCGGTTGAGGAAAATACGACTCGTTTGAATATGTATAAAGCGGGCGAGATTGACGCATTTTTAAATCACGGTGTGCCGGCGGCTTGGATTGATGACATCAGACAAAATTACACGGACGAATATCTCGATTTCCGCGAAAATGCGACTTCCTATTACAGTTTTAACGTAACAAAACCGCCATTTGATAATGTCAATGTGCGAAAGGCTTTTCATCTTGGAATTGACCGTGCAACTTTGAGCGAATCGCGCAAGGTTACGAAACCGCTCTATTACTATACGCCAAGCGGAATTTTTCCCGAATACGATAAGGCGATGGAAAAAGTCGGCGAAGAAGTCCGCAAGGAAAAAGGAATTTCAGCGGAAGATTGGGCGAAGCGCAACGACTTTAATCCCGAACTTGCGCGAAAAACTTTGACTGATGCCGGATTTCCGGTCGTAAAAAGCGGCAACGGTTGGACTTGTCCGACATTTCCGGCGGACAGAGTTAAACTTACTTTTAACACGAACGAATCGAATCAACGCATTGCCGAATTCGCGCAAGCGCAATGGAAACAGAATTTAGGAATTACCGTGCCGCTTCAAAATATGGAGTTTAAGACGTTTCTGCCGCTTCGCAACGCTTTGCAATATGAAGGAATGTCGCAGAGTCTTTGGTCGGGCGATTATATGGATCCTTATACGTTTTTAGGTTTGCATTACGGTTTTCCGAATGACGGCGGTTCGGGTTTTAATGACGACGTTTATAACAAAATGCTCGACGAAGCCAACGCCGAACTCGATCCGCAGAAGCGTTACGAAAAGCTCGCCCGCGCCGAATATTACGCGCTTGATAAAATGCCCGCTACGCCTTTGACAATTAACGCTTCGAATTGGATGAAAAAGCCTTACGTTAAGGGGATTTATCCGAATCCGGGAACGCTTCACCCTTGGAAATTTGTCTATATTGAACGCGATCAGGCAAAATGGGACAAAGACGTGAAAAATATTATGACCGAAGTTGACCCGCAGGTTGACGCAGAGTTGAAACAGTTGAAATCAACGATGACAAAATAAAATTGGACTTTGGTTTTTGGTCTTTGGCTTTTGCGAAAACCGAAAACCAAAGACCAAAAACCATAAACCAAAACTATGCTAAGTTTCATCATACGCAGATTACTTTTGATAATTCCGATGGCACTCATCGTGATTACTCTGACGTGGGGCTTGATTCGTCTTGCGCCGGGTAATTTTTATGACAATGAGAAAAATCTGCCGAAAGCGGTTGTGGATAATATCAAGGAAAAATACGGTTTGAACAAGCCTTGGTATCAGCAATACGGAATTATGCTGTGGAACACGATTCGCGGCGACTTTGGCGATTCGGTTAAAAATCCGGGGCGCAGCGTCAACGAAATGATTCGGACACATTTTCCGTATTCGGCGACGGTCGGAATTTTGGCATATATTCTGGCTTTGATAATTGGTTTGTTAGCAGGAACAACCGCCGCGCTCAAGCAAAATTCGGCGTTCGATTACGGTTCGATGTCTTTGGCAATGCTCGGACTGTCAGTGCCGAATTTCGTTCTCGGTCCGATTTTGGTGTTGATTTTCGCGCTTTGGCTGTTTTGGCTGCCGACTTCGCGGCTCGAATTTACGAGCGGTTATATTTTGCCCGTCATCACTTTGGCAGGAATTTATGCGGCTTATATTGCACGTCTGACGCGGGCGGGAATGCTCGAAGTTTTGCGTTCCGATTATATCCGCACGGCACGGGCAAAAGGTTTGGACGAAAAAACGGTTTTGCTCAAACACGCGCTTCGCGGTGGTTTGATTCCGGTTATTTCCTTCACAGGACCTGCGCTTGCCGCACTTTTAGCGGGAACAGTTGTTGTCGAAAAAGTTTTTGCCATTCCGGGGTTAGGCAATATTTTTATTCAAGCAATTTTCAACCGCGATGAGCCTTTGATTCTCGGAATCGTCGCGTTTCTTTCGATTTTAGTGATGATTTTTAATCTTTTGGTAGATATTTCATACGCATTTTTAGATCCGCGTATTCGTTACGAATAATTTTATGACGACCATTGCCGAATTAGAAAAACTTCCTCGAATTGTGCCGAAGCGATTTCGCGTTGAAGATTTCCGCCGTATGACCGAAGCCGGAATTTTACCGGAAGAAAGCGGTTGGGAAATTATTGACGGTTATTTGATAGACAAAATGAGCATTGGAAGCAAACACGCAAGTATTGTAAGAAGATTAAGCAAACTTTTGGAAAGAAAGTTTGGCGATACAACTCAGATTTCGGGACAAAATCCGGTCTATCTTGACGAATTTAATGAACCCGAACCGGATATTGCATTGCTTAAGCCGCGTGATGATTTTTACGAAGAAAGTCATCCGACACCGAAAGATGTTTTATTACTTATCGAGGTTTCAAATTCGACAATCGAATTTGACCGCGACATTAAAAAAACGCTTTACGCCGAAGCCGGAATCGTTGAATATTGGATTGTGAATTTGCCCGATGAAACAGTTGAAGTTTATTCGCAACTAAAAAACGGAAATTATCATTTAGTTAGAATTATAGAAAAAGGCGAAATGATTGAATCAAACGCTGTCGAAAAATTGAAATTAACGGTTGAAGAAATTTTAGGTTTGTAAATTTATGGAACAACAAGAAATCATAAAAGGCACATCGCTTTGGCAAGATGCTTGGAAGCGTCTTTTGCGGAATAAACTTGCGGTTTTCGGAATGATCGTGCTTGCCGTGATGTTGATTGCGGTAACTTTCGGACCGGCGATAATTTATTGGATGACCGGATTTACATATGATTATATTCCACCAACGGGAAATTTGGTGCGCTCGTTTCCACCTTCGCTTCAGCATCCGATGGGAACTGACGATCAAGGACGCGATTTGCTTGCGCGAGTCTTGCAAGGCGGACGAATTTCTTTGGCAGTCGGACTTATTTCAACCATCGTTTCGCTCGTAATCGGCGTTTCTTACGGAGCGATTGCGGCATATTCAGGCGGCAGAATTGATAATGTAATGATGAGAATTGTAGATATTCTTTATTCAATTCCTTATATTTTGCTGGTGGTGGTATTGATGTCAGTTTTTGGCGGACAAAATGCTCCCGAATGGATTAAATATTTATCAGCTAAAGTCGGCGGCGAAGGCAATCAAGGAATGAGTCAAATTTTTCTTTTATTTTTCGCGCTCGGATTGATTTCGTGGCTGACAATGGCAAGAGTTGTGCGCGGACAAGTTTTAAGCCTTAAAAATCAAGAATTTGTTTTAGCTGCGCGAGCCACGGGCGTTTCCAAATTCGCCATTATTTTTCGTCATCTTGTTCCGAATGCGCTCGGTCCGGTAATTGTTTATGCAACGCTAACCGTGCCATCCGTTATTTTATCGGAAGCTTTTTTGTCGTTTTTGGGAATTGGCGTTCAACCGCCTTATGCTTCGTGGGGAAGTCTGGCGGCGGACGGCATCAAAAATCTTGCTATTTTCCCATGGCAATTGATTTTCCCCGGCGTTACGATGGCTTTGACCTTGTTTTCATTGAACTTTTTAGGCGACGGTTTGCGCGATGCGCTCGACCCGCAGACGAGAAAATTCTAGGAGATTTGAATGAAAAAAATCATTTCAATATTTTTAATTTGTTGTGTTTTTGTTGGTTTTACCGAAGCGCAACGCAAAAAGACGACGGTCAAAAAAGCCGAAACTTACAAAATTGCGCGTGAAGGTTCCGGCATTGACGGCATTACGGTCGGGAGTTCGACGGCGGATACGGTTATCAAAAAATTCGGCAAAAATTACGTCAAACGAACTTACGGAAAATATTCATTTTCAATAAGTTATCCGAAACTCGGAATGGCTTTTTATTATTGTCAAACCGACAAAAGTAAGGAAATTTTCGACATCGAACTCCGTGCGCCTTACAAAGTGAAAACTAGCAAAGGCATAATTTTAGGCAAAAGCACGGTTGCCGATGTAAAAAAAATCTACGGTAAATCGCTCGGACAAGCGGCGGGCGAAAAAGGCGAAGACCTCGAATATCGCGGCGTAAGTTTTTATTATGGAACAGTCGGCGGCAAAAAAATTATCACGGTAATTGATATTGTCGAATCGGGCGGCATTCGGCAATGCAAAGAGGCAAAATAAATATGGTTACGGCAGAAATTACATTTTCACGAGAACAGTTATTGGGTTTGAATCACCCGATAGAATGGGTTGGCGTTAATTGGCAAACTTATGAGGATATTTCTGAAGAATTAGGCGAATCCACCTCGTTTCATCTTACTTATAACAAAGGAGTTTTGACAATTATGCCGGTTACGGAATTACACGAAACATTGATTATTTTGCTGGAACGATTTATTACTTTGGTAAGTTTAGTGACTCAAAAAAACATAATTCCGACAGGTAAAGCGACATTGCGTTCAAAGCGTCGAGATTACGGTGTCGAGCCTGATTTATCATACTTCGTTAGTAAATCTGATATTCATCAACTAAAAAATTACGTCCCGAAAGAGTTGGAACTTGCGCCCGATATTGTCGGCGAAATTGATATTCATCATCCATCGGACGACAAGTTTGAGATTTACGCAGAATTTGGAGTCTCAGAATTTTGGCAATATAACGGCGAGAGATTTAAAATTTTCAAACTCCAATCGAATAGCGAATACGCGGAAATCGAACGAAGCGAAGAAATCCCGATTTTGACGAGTGCAGTTTTGACCGAATTTCTGAAACGCGGTCAGACGGAACAACAATTTACGGTTTTATCGGATTTTCAAAATTGGTTGAATGCAGAAACCCGCGCGTGAGCAAGGGCGAAAAAGGTTTGGCACACTTGCTTACGCGCGGGTTTTTGCCATATGAAAATAAATGAGCGAAACAAACGGCACAATTCTAAAAGTTCACGATTTGAAGACGTATTTTCAGACCGAAGACGGCGTGGTTAAAGCGGTTGACGGCATTTCGTTTGAACTGAAAAAAGGCGAAACAATCGGCATTGTCGGCGAATCGGGCAGCGGGAAATCGGTAACGAATCTTTCCGTGATGCGGCTGATTCCCGAACCGCCGGGGAAAATTGTTGGCGGCGAAATTGTTTTTGACGGCATTGATGTCAGAAAATTGGCGATTGACGACGTGCGGAAGATTCGCGGCAAGCGGATTGCGATGATTTTTCAAGACCCGATGACTTCGCTCAATCCATTTTTGAAGATTTCGACGCAACTGATGGAAGTTACGCAACTTCATCTCGGACACGACAAACGACAGGCACGAGAACACGCGTTGAAAATGTTGAAAATGGTCGGAATTTCCGACGCGGAAAATCGTCTTGACGGTTATCCGCACGAGCTTTCCGGCGGAATGCGTCAGCGTGTAATGATTGCGATGGCGTTATCGTGCGATCCCGAACTTTTAATTGCTGACGAACCGACAACTGCTTTAGACGTTACGATTCAAGCACAAATTCTCGAACTCATCAAGGATTTGAAAACGCGAATGGGAACGAGCGTGATCTTGATTACGCACGATTTGGGCGTTGTTGCCGGAATGACCGAAAAAATTATCGTGATGTATGCCGGAAAAGTTTTCGAGCAAGCACCGACACGCGAATTATTCAAAACTCCGGCGAATCCATACACGAAAGGTTTGTTAAAATCGGTTCCCGATCCGGCGCACGAAGACGGCACGGAACTTTATCAAATCCCCGGACTTCCGCCCGATGTCGCGCATCTTCCGCCGGGCTGTCCGTTTGCCGAAAGATGCGAACGCGCCGAAGACATCTGCCGTGCAGATTTTCCGCCGTTTGTGCAAATCAACGAAAATCATCATTCGCTTTGCCATTTTGCCAAAGAAGTTTATGCCGAATCATTGGCAGGGAAATAAATTTTTGGAGAAACTATGAAAAAACTATTCATTTGTGTCATTACAATCGCTGTTT
>CALMEH010000551.1 GCA_937863115.1 uncultured Acidobacteriota bacterium | reverse complement strand
CAACCGCACCGCCGGTGTCGCCCGAGGTTGCGACGATAACGATAGTTTTTTCTTGCTTTTTTTGCGAAAAATATTGCAAACAACGGCTCATAAATCTTGCACCGACATCTTTGAAAGCTAAAGTTGCGCCGTGAAAAAGTTCGAGTGTTGAAATATTTTCCGAAATTTTTACAAGCGGAAAATCGAAATTAACCGTTTCAGCGCAAATCTGAAAAAGCATTTCATCGTCAATCGAATCGCCGACATACGGTTTGATAACTTCAAACGCAATTTGCGCCTTTGATTTTTCGGCAAAATTGCGCCAAAAATCTTCGGAAAGTTTTGGAATTTGTTCTGGAAAATATAAACCTTTGTCGTCCGGCTGTCCGTTTAAAGTCGCATCGCGGAACGAAACGTGAGCCGATTTTCGGTTTGTGCTAAAGTATTGCATCGTTGGAATTTTTCGGGCGAAAACCCGAATTGAATATGATACAGATTTTAACGCAAAGACGCGAAGGCACAAAGACACAAAGAAAATCCTAAAAATCTTTGCGCCTTCGCGTCTTTGCGCCTTTGCGTTGAAAAAATATATGAGAGAAATTACAGTTTTTGCGCCCGCGACGGTTTCAAATGTCGTTTGCGGTTTTGATTGTTTGGGCTTTGCGCTCGATGCGCCGTGCGATGAAATGACTTTGCGTTTGATTGATGAAAGCACGATTAAAATCAAACATTTAGACGAATTTAATTTGCCCGAAAAGATTGAAAAAAACGTCGCCGGAGTTGCTCTTTTGGCGATGTTAAAAGAAATTGACGAAAAGATCGGTTTTGAAGTCGAAATCACAAAAAAAATAAAACCGGGAAGCGGCATCGGTTCGAGTTCGGCAAGCGCGGTCGGCGCAGTTGTTGCGGCAAATCGGCTTTTGAATGATAGATTTTCGCTCGCCGAATTAGCCGAATTTGCGCTTTCGGGCGAATTTGTCGCGTCGCAAGGTCGCCACGCCGATAACGTCGCGCCGTGTCTTTACGGCGGTTTTGTTTTGGTGCGTTCAGTAAATCCGCTCGATGTTGTGCGTTTGGAGTTCCCGAAAATTTTTGCAACCGTAATTCATCCGCAAATCGAAATTAAAACTTCCTATGCCCGCGAAATTTTACCGAAAGAAATTCCGCTCAAAGACGCAATCAATCAATGGAGCAATTTGGGAGCGTTGATTTCGGCTTTGTCGAAAGGCGATTATGATTTGATTTCGCGCTCGTTGCAAGATTTTATCGTCGAACCTGTCCGCAAAAAATTGATTCCGCGATTTGATGAATTGAAAGCCGAAAGTTTAAAGTCGGGCGCACTCGGCGGCGGAATTTCGGGTTCGGGTCCGAGCGTTTTTATGCTGTCCGAAACTTTGGAAACAGCGCAAAAAGTCGAAAACGCAATGCGCGAAATTTATTCAAACACGGAGATTGATTTTAATCTTTATGTTTCGGAAATTAATGCTGAAGGTGTTAAGGCATTTTAAGAAGTTTTTGCCGCAGATAACGCGGATCACGCGGATCAAATCTAAAAAAATCCGCGTGATCCGCGTTATCCGCGGCAAAAAACTATTTTTTGCCCAAATCAACGGCGCGTTTGTAGGCGGAATAGATTGCTTTTGACAAAACCGTTCGCAAACTTCCTTTTTCCATCTGGTAAATTGCTTCGGCAGAAGTTCCGCCGGGCGATGTAACCATATTTCTCAATTCTGCGGGATGTTTGTGCGATTCGATGGCGAAAAGCGTTGAACCGAGCATTGTTTGTTGGACTAATTCTTTGGAAACTTCACGCGAAAATCCGAGATGAACGCCCGCGTCGGTCATCGCTTCCATCATCATAAAAATATACGTCGGACCTGTCGCACTCAAAGCGGTTGCCATATCAATCTGATGTTCATTTTCAACGTAAAGTTCTTTGCCGAGTGCAGTTAGAAGCATTTTTACTTGCGATTTTTGTTCGGCGGAAACTTGTTCGGCGCACGTCCAAGCCGTCATTCCTGCGCCGATTTGCGAAGGCGTGTTCGGCATCGTCCGCACAACAAAATTATTGTTTAATGCTTCGGAAATTGTTTCGATTCGCGCTCCGGCAATGATTGAAATAATCATTTGTTGCGGTTTTACTGATTGTTTAATTTCGTGCAAAACGCCGCTGATTCTTTGCGGTTTAACGCAAAGCGCAATTATCGAATTGTTTTCGGGCAGAGAATCAACCGCGTCGGAATTATGTTCAAAAATTTCGATTCCGTATTTGTTTTTGAGTTCCTCGCGCCGAATTGCTCGCGGATGCGACGCACAAATTTGTTCGGCGGAAACCAATTTTCGCCGCAAAAGTCCGGCGACAATTGATTCAGCCATTACGCCGCAACCGATAAATGCGAGGCGCGTAGTTTTTAATAAATCATTATTCATAACTCAAAGCCTCAACCGCGTCTAATCTTGCGGCTTTCATTGCCGGGTAAAGTGCACCGAGAACGCCGCCGATGAGTCCGACCACCATTGTAATTGCCAAAACAACCCACGAGATTTCAACTTCCAAAGTTGTTACCCGAGTCAAACCGAAGCGCACTAAAATCGTCAATATTATACCGCTGACAATGCCGAAAAAGCTGATTAATATTGCTTCTTGTGCGATTGTCCAGCCGATTTTCGAGTTACTCATTCCGAGTGATTTCATAATTCCGATCTGCCGTGTGCGTTCGGTAACGGTCGTATACATTGTCAGCAAAATGACGAGTGCGGAGATGACTGCGGCGACTCCGATAATGACATTTAGAAAAACATTCAGTGCGGGAATGCTTGACATATAAAGCTCTTCGAGGTCTTTGGTGAGAATGATTTGATTGTCGGGAAATTTTGTTTGCAAGTTTTGCGCGACCTGTTCTTGTGTAAAACCTTCTTTGATTTTAATGAAAAATGCAGAGGTTTTATCTTCGCTGCCGAGTTGTTTCTGCATTACGAGAAGCGGGATTTTGACTCGTCCTCCCGCCGCCGGTTCGTAAGTTCCCATGACTTTGAAAGGTCTTTCCCAAATCTCGATTGAATCACCGATTTTCAGCTTTTTTTGCTTTTGAAAACCTGTGTCAATAATTGCTTCGTCCGCCTCGGTTGCAAAAAGTTTTCCTTCAATAATTTTGATGCCCGAAATCTGCGCGTATTCGTCAAAATTTATGCCGTCAATCAAACGGCTTCCGACATTTGAATCAGCCTTGACTGAATTTTGTCCCACGGAGACTGCCAATTTAACGCCTTCGGTATTTTCGATGTCGGATTTTAATGAAACGGGGAGCCGAAACGCTTCTGAGCCGCTCATTCCCAAAGAACCGGAAGCGCGAAACATAATTTCCGCGCCGACATTGCTTTCGCGTTTTCCGCGTTCGCGCAAAGAACCTTCGGACAAACCGACTGTGAAAACAATCAACAAAACGCCGACGGCAATGCCCAAAACGCTGACGATTGTCCGCGCCGGACGATGAAGCATATTTGAAAAGACGAGATTATCCATAAAAGAGATATTTGAACAGGATTGAATGAGTTTTTCAAATCAAGTGTTCTGAGTTCACACCTCATCGCGCAAAAAACAAACGGCGAAGTGATGCGGTTACAAACTAAAGTTTGAACTCTGAGCGCGTCATTTTCGAATTTCGTTGAGTTTATTCAAACGATTTTGCGCCAAAGCGGTGCGCGGATTTTCTACGCCTTGCGATTGTTTGAGGCTTTCAAAACTTTCTGTCAAAAGCGTTTCGGCTTCCGAAAATTTCTTCTGCGTCGTCAAACATTCGCCTAACGCGCTTTTTGCCAGCGCGGTTAAAAAATGTTCCGGCGGCAGATTTTTTTGACGAATTTCGAGGGCTTCGCGCAATATTTTTTCGGCTTCTTCGGATTTTCCGCTTTTGTTCAAAATCAAACCTTGAATCATCAGCGCGGTCGCAAAATTGATGTATTGCGAATTGGTGTTGGCGCGGTAAATTTTCAGCGTTTCCTCGATTTTGCCGTTGGCGTCGGCAAATTTGTTCTGCTGATAGAGCGAATACGCCTGAATCCGCAAATTATCGCCGAGAAACAGATGCGAATTGCCGACAAGTTGGCGATAAATCGTTTCGCCTTTCGACAAATTTTCATCGGCTTCGGCAAATCTTTGTCTTTCGATTAAATATTGTCCAAGAGAGGTCAAAGCATAGCCGAATTCCCAAGTTTCAGCGGCAGAAGTCCGGCGAAGTTCGGCAATGTGTTCGGATTGAGTGGCGATGGCTTCATCAATTTTCCCTTGGTCAAACAGCGTCAAAGACAAAGTTCCGCGAATCACGGAAATCAGGGGTTTCTCTTTTTCCGAAGCAAACGGTTCTAAAGCCAGAGCTTCGCGCAAAATTTCTTCGGCTTCCTTTGAATTTCCGAGCGCACGGCGGTTGGTGGCGAAACTTTCAAGAATATTTACCAAAAACACGGCTTCGAGATTTCCTTTTTGAAACTCGATGCGGGCAATCGGCATAATTTCCCGAAAAGTTTCATCGGCTTCGGCGCGTTTTCCTTTTTGGGCAAAAGTTTCACCGAGCCGTAACTTTATTTCAACGATTTCAGGGCTTTTCGCGTTGGACATTTTGCTTTGTTCTTCGAGCGCAATCTGAAAATGTTTTTCCGCCGCGTCGTAAAATCCCTGCGTGTAATAACTGTTGCCGATAATGTAATTTAACTGCGCTTTGACATCGGGTTGCGCGGAGAAATCTTCGCTTTCGATTTGTTTGGCGGCTTTGTCCAAAACGTCTTTGATTGTAATCAATTCGTTTTCGCCCTTTTTGACCGCCGTGTTCGGGTCGCTGTAATTGAGCATCTGGGCGAGAAATCCGTTGACCTTTTCGGCTTTCGCCTTTTCATTTCGCGCAACTTGCGTTTGCCAAACGCTGACAATGATTCCGCCAATCAAACTCAGCAAAACCAAACCAGCCGCCAAAACGCCGATTTTGTGCCGTTTGAAATATTTTTCGGCACGATATTTCAAAGTCGCCGGACGCGCCGAAACAGGCAGGTTTTTCAAATATCTTTCGATGTCGTCAGCAAACAATTCAACCGAATTGTAGCGTCTTTCGGGTTCTTTTCTGAGTGCCGTGAGCGCGATGTTGTCCAAATCTCCGCGTAAGAATTTGCGATTTGCAATGTTTGATTTGCGATTGTTTTGTGTTTCCGAATCTGTAATTTGTAATTTGAAATTTGTAATTGCCGAAGGCACGGGCGGTTCTTGCTGTGTCGCGGTTTTGATGATTTCTTCGAGACTTTTACCTTCAAAATGAAACGGGCGTTCGCCGGTCAGTAATTCGTAAAAAACAATTCCCAAACTGTAAATATCGGAAGACGTTGTAATCTGTTCATTTTTGAGTTGTTCGGGCGAAGCGTAAGCGGGCGTGAGTGCGTGAAATGCGGTTTGTGTTTTTTCTTCGGCGGTTTGTTCGGATAATTTTGCCAAACCAAAGTCCAATAATTTCGGCTCGCCGTCTTTCGATACTAAAATATTTAAAGGCTTGATGTCGCGGTGAACGACCAGATTTCGATGCGCGAACGACACGGCGGCGCAAACTTTCAGAAACAATTTCAGACGCGCTTCGAGATTGAGCTTTTCGCGTGTCGCAAATTTCGTAATCGCTTCACCTTCGACGTATTCCATCGCCAAAAACGGTTCGCCGTTTGCGGAAACGCCGCCGTCGAGAAGTTTGGCAATGTTCGGATGATTTAAGTTGGCAAGAATTTGTCGTTCGCGCCGAAAACGATTGATAAGTTCGCTGTCAGCAACGGTTTGGCGAATGATTTTTATCGCAACTTGCTGAGAAAATTCGCCATCGTCGCGTTCCGCAAGGAAAACCGCGCCCATTCCGCCCGCACCGATTTCGCGGATGATTTTGTAATTTCCGAAATGCTTTTCCGCCGTGTTTGAAGAAAAAATCTCGCCGATTTCAAATGCCGGTTCTTCGATAAAATCCTCGATTTCTTCGTGCGAAGCCAACAAAGATTCGACCTCTTTGCGGATTTCATCATCGGCAATTTCGGACAAAAAATCTTCTCTCTCGCCGTTTGTTTTCTCCAACGCGGCGAGAAAAATTTCCTTTACATTTTGCCAATTCTGCTCGTTCATCGTTCGGAGTTTAACTTCAATGTGCCGTTTTGAGTTCACGTTTTAGCGTGCAAAACCGCGAGCGAAGCAAAGCGGTTTTCGGATTCGATTACCAGTCGAGTTTATCGGCGCAAATCAAACGCTTCGCTTCGCTGGCGTTTGTGGCACGCTAAAGCGTGAACTCAGAACTTTTTAATTCCCGAAAAAGCCACGTTCGCGCAACCGTCCATTCGCGTTTGACGGTTGCCGGAGAAATTTTCAAAGTGTGCGCGGTTTCTTCAATCGTCAAGCCGCTGAAAAATCTGAGTTCGACAATTTTTGCCTGTGTTTTATCAAATCCATTTAATTTTTCTAATGCTTCATCCAGCGCGATTAAATCAATCTCACGGCTTTTTTGATTCGGCAAACTGACGGCTTCGTCGAGCGAAAGTTTCTGTCCGCCGTCGCGTTTTTGCGCCTTTTTTTCGCGGGCGTGGTCAACCAAAATTTTCCGCATCACGTTTGCCGCCACCGCAAAAAAATGCGCCCGATTTTGCCAACTCACATTTTCCCAATCAACAAGCCGAATATACGCTTCGTGAACGAGCGCGGTCGCTTGCAAAGTATGGTCAGAGCGTTCGTTTTGCAGATAACTATGCGCCAATTTCCGCAATTCGCCATAGACGTGCGGCAAAAGCTCTTCGGGAGCTTTCCCGTCGCCTTCGTTAATGCGGTTGAGCAAAATTGTTACATCGGACGAATCAGCCATAAACACTCTATTTTGAATAGATTATACGACTAATCGGCAAAAATAAAGTTTTTTTTGAGCCGATTTCTCTGAAAATTCCGCCTTGTAGGTCGAAAAAGAAAACTTTTGGAGCGAAAAGCGATGAAAATGTCTGAAATGAAGTTGAGATTCTCCCGTTGGATTTTTAATTTGTGCGTTGTTTGTTTGGTTTTTGGTGGCGTGTTGTTTGCGTGGCAGACGGTTGGGAAACTGCAATCAAATAATGGCGAAAAGCCGCAGAAATCAAACGGTGAAACAACCGCCAAAACCAATGACAAAGCGGTTTCGATTCATTCGGCAAAGCGCGGAAATCCGTTTGTTAATTTCAAAGACGGCACGGATTTAATTTCGCCAAATGACGCAAACGGCGCACAACCGAAAAATCTGACTTCGGCTGATTTTGATTCGGACGGCATCGCCGATTTTGTTACGGCTGATGTTGCCGGCAATTTGAAATTCTATCGCGGGAATGATGTAGCGCGGCGTGGTGAAGAACAGCCATTTGATTTGACCGAGAAGAATTTTGCTTTAAATATTTCGCCTGATTTTCTGTTTGCAGGAGATTTTAACGCTGATGGAAAATCGGATATTTTGGGGGCGACGAAAGGCGCGAATTATCTGGCGTTTTTGAGCGGTGATGGAAACGGCAATTTTTCACAGCCGAGCGCAATCGCAATTAACGGACAAATTTCGGCTTTGACAATCGGCGAAATTGGGCGCAAGGACGGGCAAACCGATGTCGCGGTTGCGATTTCAAATAAAAACGGCGTGTTTTTGCTCGTGTTTGAACATCCCGAAAGTGCGTTCAAACACAAACCCGAAATTTTCAAACTTTCTGCTCCGGCAACTGAGATTGCTGTCGGCAATTTGGACGAAGACTTTTACGCCGATATTGCCGTAGCAAGCGGAAATGTTTTGACAATTATTCACGGTCGCGGACAGGCTTATCCGTGGGATTTGATTCCGCAATCCGGAATTACAAGACCGAAAGCGTTTGTCGCAACAAGGCAGATGCCGTTTGCGATTTCGGCGATGACGGTTGGCAGATTCGGCACGAAACGCGGCGAGACTTTGGCGATTTTAGCGACGGACGGAAATATTTACAGACTCGAACCGAATCGCGCCGAAAAACCTTCAAACAATCAAATCAAGCCCGAAATGTTGCCGCGAGCAAGTCGAAATTTGTTTCTGCCGACCGATGCCGAAGTTCGTAATCTGGCAATTTTGAACGAACCGAACATTAGCACGCAACAAGCCGAAAACGGCGGAAAGTCTTTGATTGATTCAAACGAAATCAGCGACGGGAAATTCGGCGAATTCTTGCAAAAGAAACAAGCGGAAGTGGCGGAAAAATTCAAAAAAATGTCGCAAGAAGAACGCGACAAACTACTTGCCGACGCATTGCCGAAAAAAACTGAATACAAGGAAAAAGCCAAACAAGGCTATCTGCGAAGCATTTCGGGGAAGCCTTCGACATTGGCAAATTGGTCAATCGAAATGCTCGTTGCGGATTTGTCTTTAGCAAGCGCGGCAAGTTCAAATGTGCCGAACAAAATGCTCAAGGTAAATGTTTCAAACAGTAATTTGGACGACATTTTGCTGGTTGATTCAACTGCCAATCAAATCCGACTCATTTCACAAACGAAGACCGAAGACCAAAACCCAAAAACCGAAATCACAAATTTAGAAGTCGAAAACGACGTGAAAGCGGTTTTGCCGATGCGTCTGAATCTCGATGCTTTGTCGGATTTGGTTGTTTTGAGAAGTGGCGCAAGTGTTCCGTCAGTTGTGATGACTGAGCCGATGAATATTTTTTTCGTAACATCGGACAACGAGGACGGCGATTGTCAGGGTGCGAATTTGTGCAGTTTGCGAAATGCAATCACGCTTGCCAACGAAACGCCGGGCGTGGATGTGATTTTTGTCAGCACTGACATCGGTTTGATTGCGCCGCTTTCACCGCTTCCGGTAATTACCGAAGGAGTAACTCTTGCGGGGCAGGTCAACGGAAATAATCAACCGCTACTTGAAATCAGCGGCACGAATATGAGCGGACAGGGCGTTGACGGTTTGAAAATCCGCACCAGCAACGCAGCAATTTACAATCTGGCGGTCAATGAATTTACGAGCTTTTACGACCCGAACACGGGCAGTTCATTTGGCGGCAACGGCATTACGATTGAAAGCACTCTCGGTTCACCAAACAACGGCAACAATTATGTATCGGGAAATTATCTCGGCACAGACAAAACGGGCAGTCTCGACAAAGGCAACGGCGCGGCGGGTTTGAATATTTTCGACGCGGACAGCAATCAAATCATCAATAACGTCATTTCCGGCAACGGCTCGGCGCAAGTTCGCGGAGTTGGAATTTCTGTAACCGCAGGGAATAGTAACATTTTTCACAACAACATCATCGGGCTGAATTCGCTCGGCACGGGCAAACTCGGCAATACGCAAGGACTTTTCTTGACGGGCGCGAACAACGATTTCGGTGGCGACGGCGCGGGACAGGGCAACACGGTTTCAGGAAATGGTGAACCTTATCCGAGTCCTTCAACGGCTTGCTACGGTTTCGGAATGACAATTCCGCCGCTCATCAGTCTTGATACGGCTGAACTTTTGACTTTGAATAACAACATCAAAGGCAATCGTTTCGGGACAAATCCGGCAGGAACGGTTGGGTTGGGAAATTGCGAAAAAGCACTTTCTACCGGTCCGCTGACGCAGACAATCATCGGTTCGATAACGCAAACGGGACGTAACATTTTTTCCGACAACGGCTACGAC
>CALMEH010000550.1 GCA_937863115.1 uncultured Acidobacteriota bacterium | reverse complement strand
CGAAGTTACCATCGAAGACGGCGTGATGATTTCTGCTTCGACCACTTTCACCAACGACCGTTTTCCGCGCGCGACTTTTCCCGATTTGAAAACTTTGCGTCCGAGCGAGCCTGACGAACACACGCTCACAACTCTCGTCCGCGAAGGTGCGACCATCGGTGCGGGCTGCACAATCGGCAACGATTTGACTATCGGACGTTGGGCAATGGTCGGAATGGGTTCGCTTGTAACGAAATCCGTTCTCGATTTTCATTTAGTTATCGGTTCGCCTGCTCGTTCAATCGGTGCGGTTTGTAAGTGCGGACAGTTTTTTTATAAGTTTGATAATGAAAATAGTAGGGGTGACGGCTTGTCCTCGCCCAATGAGCGAAGCGAAATTGCTTGTAGTTGTGGATTAAAGTATGAAATAAATGAGAAAATTGTAAAAGAAATGGAATAAGCAATTTCAATGGGAATAACACCAAAAAAATTAACTTTGATAATTGTAGCAATTTGCTGTGCAATTATGCTTTATCCTAGAGAAGTAATTCTGGTTCCAGAAGCTGAACTGACTGTTTATTATGATAATGGACAGATTGCGAAAAATATTGAAGTTAGCCGAAGTTGGAATAATTATATGGGCGATGGTTGGAAAGCCAATATTGCTTTTACAGATGAAAATGGAATAGTCAAATTTAAAGCCGCCAATAAAAGATTTCCAATAATAGCACAGTCTTTTCTTTACTATTTCTCACCTTTTCTTCATTTCTACCCAGGTTACGCAGGTAGTTTCAAAGCCCGGGATCCCCAAAATCATAAAATCTGGGAAAGATTAGATTTTAGAGATGATAATTGTTGCCCAAACAAAATTGTTATGAAACATCAAGAGACTCAATTAGAAACCACATTTATATTTGGAGATTTAGTTTCTGAATGAACCAACAAAAAATTGCCATCGTCGGCTCAGGTTTCCTCGGTTTAACTCTCGCTTTACGCCTTTCCGAACAAGGAAACCAAGTTACGATTTTTGAATCTGCCAACGAAATCGGCGGACTGGCAAGCGTTTGGCAAATCGGCGATATTACTTGGGATAAACATTATCACGTTACGCTTTTGTCCGATTCATTTACACGAAAAATCGTCGGCGAACTGGGTTTGGAAAATGAGTTTGAATGGGTTGAAACGAAAACGGGATTTTATACGGACGGAAAGCTAGTTTCGATGTCGAATTCATTGGAATTTCTAAAATTTCCGCCGCTTGATTTAATTTCAAAATTTAGACTGGGCGGGACAATTTTTTATGCTTCGCGGGTGAAGGATTGGAAGTCGTTAGAAAAAATCAGCGTCGAAGATTGGCTGACCAAACTTTCGGGCAAAAAGACATTTGAAAAAATGTGGAAACCTTTGCTCAAAGCGAAATTGGGCGAGGCTTACCGCGAAACGTCCGCCGCGTTTATTTGGGCGACGATTCAGCGAATGTATGCGGCGCGAAATTCGGGTTTGAAACGCGAAATGTTCGGCTACGTTCGCGGCGGGTATGGGCGGGGGGTGGAAAAAAACGGCGGACATTTTCAAACAAAAAGCGGTTAGATTTTTTTCGATTCGCAGGTTTCTGAAATCGTCAAAACACATGAAAAGTTAGAAGTTTTTTTTAACGCAAAAACGCAAAGGCGCGAAGGCGCAAAGGTTTTTGAATCAGAAAATCAATCTCAAATTTCAAATTTCAAATCTGAAATTGCCGAAGACCAAAAGCCAAAAACCAAAAACCAATTCGATAAAATTATCTTAACTTGCCCGTCAAATATTGCCGCGAAAATTGTTCCGCAATTATCGGAAAACGAAAAGGCGAAACTCGAAAACATCAAATATCAAGGCATCGTTTGCGCGTCGGTGTTGATGAAAAAATCTTTGTCGCGCTTTTACGTTACGAACATCACGGACGAAACGCCTTTTACGGGAATTATCGAAATGTCTGCGTTGGTTGATAAAACTGAATTTGGCGGCAACGCGCTCGTTTATTTGCCGAAATACGTTGCGCCGGACGATGAATTATTTGAAAAATCGGATGCGGAAATCGAAGAAATTTTCATAAACGAACTCGAAAAAATGTATTCGCATTTTAATAAAAATGACGTTTTGGCATTTAAAATCTCGCGCGTGCGGAATGTTTTCCCGATTCCGACTTTAAACTATTCGGCGAATGTTCCAAGTGTGAAAACTTCCCTCGAAAATGTTTTTATCGTCAATTCGGCGCAGATCACGAACGGAACTTTGAATGTCAACGAAACGATTCAATTAGCTGAAAAAACGCTAATTGAATTAAAAATTAAAAATTAAAAAAGTTATATAAAATAAGCACTGAATGAATAAAATAGACGAAAGAAGTTTTGATTTTGCCTTACGAATTATCAAGTTGTGTCAGTTTTTGAACAAAAATTATTCAATGGAAAGCAACATTTTGGCAAAGCAACTTTTGCGTTCAGGAACTTCAATTGGAGCAAATGTTGAAGAGGCTCAAGCCGGACAAAGCCGCGCGGATTTTATTCATAAAATGGCGATTGCCTTGAAAGAAGCAAGAGAAACCAATTATTGGTTAAGATTATTAGAAGCAAGTGGAATCTTGCCGAAAGAAAAAATTGCAGAATTACTGAAAGAATCGGATGAAATTAAAAAAATAATCGGTGCTATTATAGTTTCGTCAAAAAAATGACTTTTTTAATTTTTAATTTTTAACTTTTAATTTTTACTTATGATTGCAAGTTTAAGTCTTGACCTCGACAATAAATGGTCGTATATGAAAACGCACGGCGACGCGGGTTGGGAAACTTTTCCGACTTATTTAGACGCAGTTGTGCCGCGTTCACTCAAGTTTTTGCGCGAAAGAAATTTGAAAATCACTTATTTTATTGTCGGGCAAGATGCGGATTTGGAGAAAAATTTTGATGCGATAAAACAGATTTCCGACGCAAATCACGAAATCGGAAATCATTCGTTTCGCCACGAACCGTGGCTGCATCTTTATTCAAAACAAGAGCTTATCGAAGAATTTGAAAAGACGGAAAACGCGCTTGAAAAAGTTACGGGACAAATTCCCAAAGGTTTTCGCGGTCCGGGTTACAGCTTATCGCCGACGGTTTTGGAAGTTCTCGCCGAAAGAAATTACGAATACGATTGCTCGACTTTGCCGACTTACATTGCGCCGCTTGCCCGCGCTTATTATTTTTTCAAATCGCCCGAAATGTCCGACGAAGAAAAGGAAAAACGCAAGAAACTTTTCGGTAAATTTTCCGATGGATTCCAATCTTTAAAGCCGTATAAATGGCAGATCGGCGAAAAAACTTTGACGGAAATTCCGGTTACGACATTGCCGATTTTCAAAACGCCGATTCACGCGAGTTATGTCATTTATCTTTCGACTTTTTCCAAAACATTAGCAAAAACTTATTGGCGCACAGCAGTAAAAATGTGCAAAATGAGCGGCACACAACTTTCTTTGCTTCTACATCCGCTCGATTTTCTTTCGGGCAACGATGCGCCCGAACTCAAATTTTTCCCCGCAATGAATCTCCCCGTCGAAGAAAAGCTCGAATTTCTTAGTGATATTTTGGAAATTTTTCAAGATTCGTTCTCTATTACGAATATGAAACAACACGCCGAAAGTGTTGCAAACACAGGCTTAAGTGTTTCTATTTTAAAGTAAATCTTCTTCGATTCACCGTCCCTGAATCCAATCTTGAAAGTATGAAATGTCCGCTTTGCGGCTCAAATTCCGAGCGCAATTTTGAAGTTAAAAATTATTGGATACGCGATTGCTCCGCGTGTTCGCATCGTTTTACGGAAATTAATGCCGCGCAAAATCACGTCGAAAAAATCTACGATGATGCGTATTTCAACGGTGGTGGCGCAGGTTATAACGACTATTTGCAGGAAGCCGAAATTTTGCGCCAACGCGGAAATTGGTATGGCAAACTTTTGTCGAAATACACCGAAAAAGGCACGGTTTTGGACGTTGGCTCTGCCGCCGGATTTGTTCTAAAAGGTTTGACTGAAACCGGCTGGCAAGGTGTCGGTATCGAACCAAACGAAACGATGGCGGAATTCGGACGCAAGAACTTGAATTTGGAAATTCATCGAACGAGCGTCGAAAAATATGCTTCCAAAGAGAAGTTCGATCTTGTAACGATGATTCAGGTAATGGCGCATTTTGTCGAACCGAAGGAGGTTTTCTCGAATGTTTCCAGCAGTTTAAAGGCAAATGGACATCTTTTGATCGAAACCTGGAATCGCAAAAGTCTTTCGGAAAAAATCTTCGGCACGAAATGGCACGAATATTCACCGCCAAGTGTTTTGCAATTTTTTTCGGATGACGGCATCGAAAAGCTCGCCAAAGAACAAGGTTATGAAAGAATCGCTTCGGGCAGACCTTCAAAATGGATCAGCGGCGCACACGCTAAATCGTTGATTTCATACAAGTTCGGCGATAAATCCATCATCACGAAATTAGCGAAAATCATTCCGGATAAACTCAGTTTTCCATATCCGTCGGAAGATTTATTTTGGGTTTTGTATAAGAAAAAATAAGCGCAAGACGTGGAATTTCGGCGGTTTTCATCGTATATTAACGAAGTGAATCAATCCGTTAAAGCGAAATTGGAAAAAAGCAATGATCTCGAATTAATTTCCGTCAAATGTTGCGTCTGCGATGCGGACAATCCCGAATTTGTTGGTTCGGGCGAAGATTTTGCATCTCGCACGACCGCAGGTGCGTTTACTCGGGATCAATGCCGTTCGTGCGGTTTGGTTTATCTGAATCCGCGTCCGACGGTTGCAGA
>CALMEH010000549.1 GCA_937863115.1 uncultured Acidobacteriota bacterium | reverse complement strand
AGCCGGAATGGAAGCCGCCAAAATCGTTATCGGCTGCGCGATTTTGCTTTTCATCGCCGGAATTATCGAAGGTTTCATCTCGCCTTCCGCGCTTCCTGTTTCGGTCAAATTCGGTGTCGGAATTTTGACGGGAATTTTAATGTATTCATATCTTTGTTTGGTAGGCAGAGAAAAACCGAAAATTTATTTTGAATGAAGATAAACAAAGCGGGCGCAGAGCAACCCTTCCAAACCTGAAATTGTATTGAAGTTAATTTCTGAAATTTCAACTTCATCCAAAATAGAGTTAAGTAAGACCAAGTTAAAACCATTTGCAGGTCAGAAAGGGTTGCTCTGCGCCCGCTTTACGTTAGTTTTTGAAGACTCGTATTTTTTACAGATCCAAACGCAAACCATCTCTGGCTTCAATAATTTCGCAAAGCGGCGTAAATTTTTCAATTTCCGATACAAAATCAATCTCATCCCATTCAGCGTAAAAATGCGTCAAAACTGCTTTTTTCGGTTTCGCCCGATGAATCAGAAACATTGCTTCGGCGAGTTCGAGATGCAATTCAACAGGTTTATTTTTAAAAAAAGAACATTCCAAAACAAACAAATCAACATTTTTCGCAAATGAAACCAAAGGCTTGCAAAATCCCGTGTCGGAAGTGAAAACAAAAGACTTTTCTTTTTCCGAAATCCGAATCGCAAAACTGCTTTCCGTGTGCGGCGTTTTCAGCGCAAAACCTTTTACGTCCGGCAAAATCTCGAATTCATCAAAGGCTTCGATTTCAAGTATTTCAACGGGAAACGGCTGTTTGAGCAATTCGTAGTCATTAAATCTTTCAATAAGATCGCGCAACCCTTTCGCGCCGAAAATCCGTAAAGGCTTTGTCCTATTTTGAGTTTCGGGCGCGTGTTTTGTGCCGAACAAAAACGGAAAAAGTCCGCCGCAATGGTCGAGATGAAAATGCGAAATCCAAATCGCGTCCAAATTTACCCAATTGAGATTTTCCTGCGCTATCCGATGAATCGCCGAAGCAGAAAAATCAAGCAAAATCGAACCGTTTTCACATTCGAGCCAAAACGCGGACGAACTTCTTTTCGGATGCGGAACGGAACTTCCCGAACCTAAAACTACAAATTTCATAGAACAATTAAAGCGCAAAAAAAGAAAAATTGTCCACAGATAAACACAGATAAATCAAAAGAAAAATCTGTGTTTATCTTGTGGACATCTGTGGATAAATATTCTTATGTGGTAAATTTATTCTATGAACGAAGTTGATATTTTAGCCATTTTCGCGCACCCCGACGATGTTGAATTAACCGTCGGCGGAACGCTTTTGAAGATGAAATCGCTCGGTTACAAGACCGGCGCGTTGGACGTAACAAAGGGCGAAATGGGAACTCGCGGAACGGTTGAAGGTCGCGCACTCGAAGCGAAAGAAGCAACAAAGATTTTGAAATTAGATGTCCGCGAAAACCTCGAATTGCCCGACGGTCACGTTTTTGAAACTGATTTTGAACGAACAAAAATGGTTCGCGTTTTGCGCCGTCTGAAACCGAAAGTTATCTTGACACATCAATTAGATGATCCGCATCCAGACCATAATCACATCGCTAATCTCGTGCGTGAAGCGGCGCGGCTTTCTTCGATGCAAAAATACGACGGCGAATTCGAACAAGAAAGAATTAAAGTCCCGATGGTCGCGCATAATATTTTTTCGCAGAGAGTTTTGCCGTCGTTTATTGTTGATATTTCGGATTTTATGGAAGAAAAAACAGCGGCGATTCGCGCTCACACTTCGCAATTTTACGATCCGAATTCCAATGAACCCGAAACTCGTCTGACGAGCAAAAGTTTTATCATCGAACTCGAAAATCGTTCGCGTTATTTCGGAAGTCTTATCGGTGTCGAAGCCGGCGAACCGTTTTTCGTGCGCGAAGTTTTGAACATCGAAGACCCGATTGATTTATTAACTCGCCCGATGAATCTTTATTCGTAGAAAATTTTTGTCATAAAAATTCCGCTGTCGGTGTTTTCATAGCAGAAAGCACATTTCTAAAAATAATAAATACAAACTCGGAGGAATTATAGTGATGAAAAATATACGTTTCGGCTTTTATGTTTTGGTTTTGGTGATGGTCGGTTTGATGAGCGTTTCGGCGCAAAATAAGACTTACAATCAAGAGTTTTGCTCGAATAATTGGTCAAACGGCGACAAGGTTTCGGTTAATGAAGTCCGCGAAATGACTCTGCCGGCGGGAAGTTTGACGGTTGATGGCAAGCGCAACGGCGGCATTCATATTCGCGGCGAAAATCGTTCGGATATTTCGGTTCGCGCTTGTGTTCAAACATGGGCTGGCTCAGACGCAGAAGCGCGGGCTTTGGCAAAAAATATTCGCATTGAAACCGGCGGCAGTCTTCGTGCCGAAGGCGCAAGCGAAGAAAAAGGTTGGTCGGTTTCCTATCAAATTCTCGTTCCGCGCAACACGAATTTGAATCTGACAGCAAGCAACGGCGGCATTTCCATCAACGATGTCGAAGGAAATATGGAATTTGAAACCAAAAACGGCGGTCTTCATCTGAGCAATCTGGCGGGCAACGTCAAAGGCAAAACGACAAACGGCGGTTTGCATATCGAACTCGCGGGAAACACTTGGAAAGGCAATGGTTTAGACGTTGAAACAACCAACGGCGGCGTGCATCTTTCAATGAGCGAAAATTACGCGGCACGTTTTGAAACCAAAACCGTCAACGGCGGTTTTAAAAGCGAAATCGCGGCTTTAACGCAAGAAAAAAACGAAGATAACCGCTATCGCACAAACGGCGTGAACATCACCAAAGACATCAACGGCGGCGGCGCACTCGTCCGCGTTGTTACAACGAACGGCGGCGTTAAGATTGAATCGAAGTAGTTTTTTAGCCCGCGAAACACGCGAAACACACGAAAAATTCTAAATCTTTTT
>CALMEH010000548.1 GCA_937863115.1 uncultured Acidobacteriota bacterium | reverse complement strand
TCGCGTTGAAGGTTAAAATTTGACAACTTTTCGCGCATTCGACGAATCTATTTAAAACCAAAATATCTGTCAAACAGAATACCAATTATGAGTAATAAAACTATTTTTGAACTGCGGCGCACTATGACCGCAATGCTTGCCAGCCTTTTGATTTTCGGGCAAGTTTTCGCACAGACGACTTCGATGGCAAAATCTGTTCTTTCAACGGAAGAACAGGAACTTGCCTCGAAAATAAATATCCAGACAATTAAAGACTATACTGCCGCACTGACCACCAAAGAGATGGAAGGACGCGGCACGATGCAACCCGGCGGCGATAAAGCCGCTAATTGGATTGCCGAACGATTTAAAGAATTCGGAATGAAACCGCTCGGCGATAAAGGTTCTTTTTTGCAAAAAATTGACTTTAAGGAAACGGTTTTGACATCAGACACAAGTTTCAAACTCGGCAATGAAACCTTAAAACTCGGTGAGGATTACGGCATTGCGCCATTTTCCGCAAATAATAAATCAGTCAGTGGCGATATGGTTTTCGTTGCTTACGGGATTGTTGCAAGTTCGATTAAACGCAACGATTTGGAAGGCGCGGATTTACAAGGCAAAATTGTCGTGATGATTGAAGGTCCGCCGAAAGGCATTTCAAAAAGCGATTGGGAAAAATCGAACGCGCAATATATTTTCATTCAAGGGATTTTTTTGAAAGGCGCGGCGGCAGTTGTGATTATCGGCAACGGCAGAGAAAAAGATCCTCCCGAAACGGCGATTGATTATTTCAGCCGCCGCCAAATTCAGATGGCGGACGAATCGGGCGCAATTGAAGGCATTCCGCCGTTTGTTTATGCCAGCGCAAAAACGGCTGAGAAATTTTTCGCAAATTCCGGCGTTTCTTACAAAGACGCGCTTGCCCAAGCTGAACGCAATGATTTTAAAGCGATAAAACTCAAACAATCCGCAAAAATCAACGTCAAAACCAAAACAACAAAAGGCTCTTCGAGCAATGTCGTTGGCTACATCGAAGGTTCGGACGCAAAATTAAAGGAAGAAGCAATAGTTTTTTCGGCGCATTATGACGCTTACGGAATGGAAAACGGCAAAATCTACTACGGCGCGGCGGACAACGCACTCGGCACCGCGGAAATGCTTTCTGTTGCCGAAGCCTTTTCAAAATCGCCGACAAAACCAAAACGATCTTTGGTTTTCTTGGCAGTTACGGGCGAAGAATACGGGCTTTACGGCTCGAAATATTGGGCGAAAAAACCGACGTGGGGCATTAAGAAAGGTGCTGCTAATTTTAATCTCGCCGGCATTGGGTCGGAAGGTTATGGGCCGGGCAAAACGATGGTCGGATACGGCTCGGAACATTCGACTTTGGGCGCAATAATGCTCGATGTTTCAACGGCAATGGGCATCAAAGTCGTTCCCGATCCGATTCCAGATGAAAAAATCTTTTATCGCTCAGATCATTATTCATTTGTCGAACGCGGCGTTCCCGCACTAATGCTTTTCGGTGCGCCCGAAGGCGATATTCAAACAACAATCAAGCGTGTTGAAGAATGGGAAAAGAGAGATTATCACCAACCTTCGGACACGATTCAAGAAAATTGGTCGTGGGAAGGCGCAAAAACCGTCGCTGATGTGATGGGAATTATGGGTTTGCGAATCGCCAACGCCGAAACAATGCCCGCGTGGTTATCAACTTCGCGTTTTGCCAAACTCGAACGCGGAAACACAAAAGAGCTTCCAAAGGAAGACAAGTAAAAACTAAAAACTAAAATAAAAAAAGCAACAGTTAAGAATGGGATTCAAAACTTTTGCTTTTTTTATTTTGCCTTAACTTAAAATTTCTGATAGTTTTTCCCATTCTTCGTAGAGCAACTGAATTTGCTTTTCGGTCGCTTGATATTTTTCGTTGGTAGCTTGCAGTCTTTCGTGGCTTGAGGCTATTTCGGGAAAACTCATTTCGAGAGTGGTTTTTGTTAATTTTTCCTCCAAATTCGCAATTTCCGCCTCAATTTCGACAATACGGCTTTCCATTTTCAGAAGTTGGTTTTTTGAAAATTTCTCTTTGTCGTTCGTTAGTTGTGCGTTGTCAGTTGTCTCTTTTTCAACTGACAACTGACGATTGACAACCGGCGACTGACGAATTTTCCATTCGTGAAACTCGGAATAATTGCCGTCGAAAATTTCGACTTTTCCGTTTTCTTCAAACGCCATAATTTGCGAAGAAATTTTATCGAGAAAAAAGCGGTCGTGGCTGACAGCGATAATCGTGCCTTGGTATGCGTCGAGCGCGTCTTCGAGAGCTTCGCGCGAAGGAATGTCGAGATGATTGGTCGGTTCGTCTAAAATCAGCACGTTTTTGTTTGAATAAATCAATTTCGCCAATGCAAGTCTTCCCTTTTCGCCGCCCGACAAATCCTTGACAGATTTAAAAACGTCTTCGCCGGTGAACAAAAATCTTGCCAAAAATGAACGTAACGCGCCGTTTTCCGCCAATGGTGCAACGCGCCGAAGTTCTTGAATAACTTCGTTTCGTGCGTCCAAATCTTCGAGATTTTGCGAATAATAGCCGATGTCGGTTTTCGCGCCCCAGATAAGTTTGCCAGAAAGTTCGCGGATATTTCCGAGAACTGTTTTCAGAAAAGTTGTTTTTCCCGTGCCGTTTCCGCCGATTACGCCTAACGCTTCGCCGCGTGTGAGCGTAAAATTCATATTTTTTGCAAGAACTTTTTCGCCGTAACCGATTGCCAAATCTTCAACCGTCAAAACATTCTGTCCGGCGCGTTCAACCTTTTTCAAGTTAAAATTTCCTTGCGGTTTATCAGTTGTAACAGCTTCGACACGCTCCAATCTTTGCAGCATATTCCGGCGCGATTTTGCTTGTTTTGTTTTTTGTCCTTCGAGATTTTTGCGGACGAAGGCTTCGGTATTTTTGATGTAGGCTTGCTGATTTTCAAATTCGCGCCGCTGAATTTCGCGGCGTTCCTCGCGTTCAATTAAAAATTGTGAATAATTTCCTTTATAAGTTACGGCTTTGCCGTTATCAATTTCGATAATCCGAGTCGAAGTTCGGTCAAGAAAATATCGGTCGTGGCTTATTATAACGTAAGTTTTATCGTAAGTTTGCAAGAAATTTTCGAGCCATTCGACTGCCGAAACGTCCAGATGATTTGTCGGTTCGTCCAATAACAAAACATCCGAATTTGCCAACAAAAGCCGCGCCATTCCCAAACGATTTTTTTGTCCGCCCGAAAGATGTTTTGTTTCGAGCGTCCAAGTTTCTTTCGCAAAACCTAAGCCCAACAAAATCGCTTCGGCTTTGGCGGCGTAGCTGAAACCGTCTTCGATTTCAAATTCGTGTTGAAGTTCGCCGTATTGTTCCAAAATTTCGTCGGTAAATTCGGTTTCCATCAACTTTTCCAGACGTTTCATTTGGGCTTCGATGTCGTGAATGCGCTTAAATGCGGAAAGCGCGGAAGTGTGAACCGTTTCGTTATCCGAAAATTCGACGTGCTGTTCAA
>CALMEH010000547.1 GCA_937863115.1 uncultured Acidobacteriota bacterium | reverse complement strand
TTCAGACGTTCGCCCGATTGAAGTTTCTTCTTCGAGCGAAATTTCGCGGCTGTCGTAGCCGGATTCGATATAAAGCGTAACTTTTTTCATCAAAATTTAATGATGATGATGTTCGTCCGCCACTTCGCGGAGTTTTGAAAGGTCGAGCAGACGCGAAAAATCGTCGAAATGAAACATCTCTTCAGATTTGCAATGTTCGCAATAAAACGTAACGTCTTCGCCCAAAAACATATCTTTCAAATAATAAGAAATGAAACAACCGTAGCAACGCTGAACGCGCTTGCCGAATTCTTTTAATACTTCCTCGGAATTTACCTGCACGTTTTTATTCTTTCCGAAACCGGAAAAAAGTGCAAGAATTTTAACCGCGAAAGACGCGAAAAAGCGCGAAAAATTTTTGTTTTATAATTTTTAGTGTTTTTCTATTTAAATCTTTGTGTCCTTCGTTTAGCATTTCTTCTCCTTATTTCCGTTTGGTGCCAAATCAAAAAGCAGTTGTTTTGCGATCAGTTATTTTTGTAATTGAAAACGTCTTTACCAATTCTTTTTTTGATTCTTTCAACGCTCGCAATACATTCATCAGTATGTTTTATTACAAACTTCAATCTCTCGGAAAACTTTTGTTCCCAGAGTAAGCGCAATTTCTCCGGTTCAGTTAGTTTGGGAAAACTAGAGATAAAAATGAATGAATAATAAGTGAGCATATAAGTGTCTTCGTAAAATACATTTTTATAAGTTTTCGCAGCAAGCAATTCTCCCAACTTGAAAAGTTGTTGGCGATAGCCATCTTCCAGAGGTTTAAGAATTTCTTCCTCTTCATCAATGTCGCCGTAAAAAGACACTTTCGCCTGTAAAACATCGCTTTTTTCAGGGTCAACGTATTCGGTTATAAAAAAACGGCTGGCGGGAACAATCTTTACCATATATGAACCCTTGACGGTTTTATCGAATTCTTCAATTATTGCCGACGTTCCAACCTGCCCGATGCCCGGAACAGTATTTAGTTCGTCGGGCGGATGATACAAAAAACCGACAACCGTTTTTTCTTCGTAGGTTTGTTTGAAAATTTCTATTTCATATTCATCGGTAATTTCTTCGTGCATTACACGAAAAGGAAAGACGACCGTAGGGCTTAAAATAATTGGAATAATTTTTTTGTAGACCGTGTCGCCGCGAATCGCCAGAACGTCTTCATCATCAGTGAAATGCTTTTGATTTAGAATCTCATCACTCATAATTTCCTACTTCCATTCAAAAGAAAATAATTTCAGCAATTCGTCGTTATTTTCAATTTCGCCTTCTAACACAAAACCGAGTTTCGCCAAAAGTTTGCCGGAACTTTCGTTGTCTTTGGTTGTAATCGCCAAAACTTTTTTCAAACCCAGAACATCTCTGCCGTAAATCATCATCGCGTTTGCCGATTCAAATGCGAAACCTTGCTTTTCAAATTGCGGCAAAAACGCAAATCCGATGTCCGCGTCCGGCAAAGTTTCGCGCTTCACAAATCCGCAAATTCCAATTGGAATCGGTTTTTCAAGGGCAGAAACCCGCGCGTCAGCAAGGGTGTTTTCCGACACATTCGACATACTTACTAACGTGCGTGTTTCTGTCTTTAATTCAACCGTGTAAAGTCCGAAGCCGTGTTCCGCATAACTCGCACGATAACGGTTTTCGATAAAATCTCTCGCTTCATCAACCGTTCGCACATTTCTATCGCCGATATATTTGATAAACGATGGCTGATTGAGCAAATCAAGAATAAATTCGCCATCGCTTTCAACGATTTCGCGCAAAATCAGACGGTCTGTTTCGAGTATTTTCACAGAATAATTTTATTTAATACAATCTGAGCAAGTTTTATAATTCGGATAATTTTGCTCTGAGTATTCTTTTATTTCTTCAAAACCACTTGAACAAATTTTAAGATTTTTCGCCGCGTTCAGTTTTCCATCTGTTCCTAAGTGCCAACAATCCGCTTTATGAATTATTGCCTCACTTTTACCTTTGACATTAAGATAAAAATCGTCTGGTTTTTGATTTTGCCAAGCTGTAAATTGCTCATTTGCCAACTCACCCAAAAATGTAATTTTTTCCTGCATTTTATTTTTTTCCAATCTGCACAAAATTTGCTTCGCCTGACTCGCTTTGCTGTCTTGCGTGATACGAACTGCGCGTGAGCGGCGAAGATTCGACGTGCTTGAAGCCTAAATCTAAACCGATGCGTTTCCATTCGGCAAATTCTTCGGGCGTAACGTAGCGTTCGACGGGCAAGCGTTTTTCGTAAGGCTGTAAATATTGCCCGATTGTCATAATGTCGCACGAAACCGAGCGCAAATCTTTCATCAATTCGACGACTTCTTCAAATTCTTCGCCCAAGCCAGCCATAATTCCGCTTTTGGTTTTCATACGCGGAAATTGTGTGTCGCGGTAAAAAGCCGCACGTTCCAATAATTCAAGCGTTTGCGTATATTTCGCGTCGGGACGAACGCGCCGATAAAGCCGCGCAATCGTTTCCGTGTTGTGATTTAAAACTTCGGGGCGAGCGGCGAGAACGATATTAAGCGCGTCTTCGTTGCCTTGAAAATCGGGAATCAAAACTTCAACGCGGCATTTCGGATTCAATTCGTGAACTTTGCGAATCGTTTCCGCCCAATGCGCCGCACCGCCGTCAGACAAATCATCACGATTTACCGACGTAATTACGGCGTGTTCCAAATCTAAATGCGCGACCGCTTCGGCAACGTGCGTCGGTTCGAGCGGATCGAGATCCATCGGTTTTCCCTTATTGACGGCACAAAATCCGCAATGGCGCGTGCAAGTGTCGCCGCCGAGCATAAACGTCGCGGTTTTATCCGTCCAACATTCAAAAATATTCGGGCATTTGGCTTCTTGGCAAACCGTGTGCAGGTTTAAGCCTTTTATCAAATCCAACACTTTGTTCTGATTTGTCGGGTCGCCGATGCGGATTTTCAGCCAATCCGGTTTTTTCAGACGCTCTTTTTTCTTTTTTGAAACGAATTTTTGAATTAAAACTTTTTCTTCAATCATATCTCTTACTTCGATTTTATCATTCTCAAACCGTAGTGTCTAAAATTATCGAATTTACGATTGAACATTATTTGGAATTTCTTGCTAATCGAGTAATGGCTCAATAAAAAGTTAGAGAGAGATAATCTATCCACGAAAAACACGCGCAAGCACAGAAAAGTTTAAGATTTTAGCACCTTTCCGTGTTTTTCGTGCTTTTCGTGGAAAGAAAAAACTTTTCATAGAGGCATTACTTAATCGAAAAAAAAGTAATTGAAAAGGATTGATGAACAATGTTAAATTATACTTAACGCTTTCGAGCGTAAATATCTAATCAAGCCTTTACAAACACTCAAATTTTTCAAAACTATGGATGTAAATCAATGTTCCTATTGCGGTATTACGGCTTATATGGAAGCAGACGCTTGTCCCTCGTGTCAGGAAGCGATGGGGCTAACTGCCGCCGTTCCGGAAACGGTTTATGACAATTCGTTTGAAAACGCGCCCGTTTTTTCAAACAGCGAATCTTTTCCGCAGACTTCAAACAACGAATCTTTTCCGCAATTTCCCAATAACGAAGCTCCTCCGCAAAATTTTGAAACTCAGAATTTTGCGCCTGCTGAAACACAAGCTGAATTTCTTCCCGAAACCGCATTGCCGATGCGCCGACCTTCGACTGCCGATTGGAAACGCTGTCCGATTTGCAATGCCGGAATCGCGCAATACCGTGATGTTTGTTCGAGATGCGCGACCGTAAAACCTCTCAAACAAAAATCAAGTTTAGGAAAATTCGTTTATATTTTGTTGATTTTAGGATTATTCGGCGGCGGAATTTATTATTTCATCAATAGTTCAACTCCTGCGATTCTCCGAAAATTTTCAAAAGCAACAGGTTCAAATGGAACTTATGCCGCCGATTCTTTTGTGATGAAAGGTTCGTCAAAAATCGTTTTTCAACCCGTAATTAGAGTTGATTCCCCTGCATACCAAGGTCTTGATTCTGCCCAAAAATACAAGAAAGAGGAAAGCTATCTATTCGAATTCTCTCATAAAAATCCGAATAAAAGTTTGATGGATTTTTACAAAATGA
>CALMEH010000546.1 GCA_937863115.1 uncultured Acidobacteriota bacterium | reverse complement strand
AATAAAGAGCCGAAAGCGTCCATTAAAACTGCATCATATTTGTTTGCTTCACCGTTATTTAGAAAAATTCGTCCGTCTTCGTGAAAGATTTTAAGATTCGGATTTTCTCGTAAATTAAAATATTTTTTAGCAATTTCGGTCATTTGCGCGTCAATTTCTACCACGTCAATCTGTCTTTCGGGATATTTTTTCAAGTAATCTTTCGGAAACGAATAACCTGCGCCGCCGATCAATAAAGTGTGTTGAAAATCGGGTTTAAAGTGCCGAATCAGATGATAAAATTTGGCATATTCGGAAGCTAATTCGTCCGAATCAAGAAACATTTTCGATTGATAAAAGTTCGGATCGATCGAAAGTGCGCGGATTTTTCTGCCTGTTTTTGCATCGGTCGCGTTGAAAACCTGCACGCGGCTGTATTCGGTGTCGGTGTCGTGAAAATCGAGTGTTTTGCCGAGATAATAAGTCTTCGCTTCATTCGTCAAAACGCCGAAACCGAAAAGCATCGGAATCATCAAGCTCAGACGCGAAAGCGCGAACGGCACTAGCAAAAGCGAAAGCAAAATTAGACTTGCGCCGACAATGTAAAGCGTTCGGACGCTTCCGACAAACGGAATCAAAACGAATCCGGCAAGGAAAGTTCCTAAAATACTTCCGACGGTTGAAAGCGCATAAAGTCTGCCGACGATCTTGCCGGAATCTTCCAGCGAGTTCATCTTTAATTTTACTGCGTAAGGCGTAACAAATCCGAGAAAAACGCTTGCCGGAGCAAACAAAACAAGCGCGGCAATTATAGATTTTATTTCTAATCCGACGTGAAATCTGCCGATTATCGAAAGAATCAAATCGTGCAGTAAAATTGTCAACGAAACCAATCCGCCCGCTAAAAATAACACAAAAGCCAAAATTTTTACTTCCGGTTTACGATCAGCCCATTTTCCGCCGAGCCAATAACCGAGACTCAAAGCCGCCAAAATTACCCCTATCAGCGAAGTCCAAACGTAAGTCGAAGCACCGATATAAGGAGCAAGTAAGCGTGAACCGACGATTTCATAAATCATCACGAGTGCGCCGCTTGTGAAGACAGTTGTTTCGAGAATGTATTTTTTCATAGAAAGTGAGAAAGTGAGAAAGCGAGAAGGGGAGAAAGAGAAATGTGTTTAATCTCCTCTTCTCCCCTTCTCTCCTTCTCACTTTCTTAAATTAGCTTGCCGTTTTTTTTTCTACGGTTTCATTAACATAAGTCAGCCAAGGCGCATTGTTCGGCGCGGCGCGTCTGCCATGGATTACATCGAAGAAAACGTCTTGTAATTGTTTGGTGATTTCGCCGCGCTTTCCTTCGCCGACGGTGATGCGGTCAACCGAACGAATCGGCGTGATTTCGGCGGCAGTTCCGGTGAAAAACAGTTCATCAGCCAAATATAAAGCGGCGCGTTGAATTGTCGTTTCAATTACTTCGATGCCGAGTTCACGGGCGATTTGAATGACCGAATCGCGTGTAATTCCCGGCAAAATCGAAG
>CALMEH010000545.1 GCA_937863115.1 uncultured Acidobacteriota bacterium | reverse complement strand
TCCGCGCATCAGCATCCTTTTGCGACACACCTTTGAGCGCGGCAAAATATCGAAGCTGTTCCTGAACCTTCATTTTTTTATAAAGTCCGCGTTCTTCAGGCAAATAACCGATACGATCTTGAATTTCACTAGGTTTTTTTTCACCAAAAAGCCTAATTTCTCCTTCATCCGGCGCAGTTATGCCGACAACCATCCGAATTGTCGTAGTTTTCCCCGCACCATTCGGACCGAGAAAACCGAATACTCGTCCGGCTTTCACATCAAAACTCAAATCTTCAACCGCCGTAAATTCGCCAAATCGTTTGGTTACATTTTCAACCCGCAATGTCGTGTTATTTTCGCTCATCATCCAAAACTTACTATAAAGCAAACTTTTTCATTTGGAAAATTTGCAATTTACAGCTACGCGATTTTGTTATTTTCAGATTCAAGTAAAAATTGCTTGGGTAAAGAGAAAACAAAATTAGGTGATGTCTCAATTTGTAGTTGTGCAGTCGGAGCGCAGGCATCTTGCCTGCCCACGCCTTCGAGGTTTTGCGAGAAGATGCGTGAAACCGCCGCACATCGAATCAACTTTCGAGTAAATTGAGTTGTTCGCACTTTTCTCGCAAAGCACTCGAAGTGCGGCGGGCAAGATGCCCACGCTCCGGCTTTTCGTTTTTTCGATTACTTTGTTAAACAAACTTGCAAAACAAGTTAAACTTTGCTATGTTTTTTCAACTAACTCGGATTTAACACTTAATTTAAGCATTTATAACGCGGATTTTCCTGTTATTTTCGTTTTAGATTAACTTTTAACAATAAAAAAAGCTCTTTGACAATTAAGTTTTAGCTTTTTTCGATTAAACAATCGGATTTGTCATCGAAACAAACGATTTTGTAAGACAAACAATTAACTTTGTCAGCCTTGCAAAGCCTTTTGTGTTCCTTGCAAATCACTTAATTTGCCTTGCAAACTGTTTTTCACACTTTGCAAATTACTTTTAATGTCGTGCAAACGGCTTTTATAATCAAACAATCAATCGCATCATCAAAACAAATGACTTTAACTCCACAACAATACCTTCGTTTTTTATAAAAACGCTTCGGAATTGTGATTTTTATATTTAATTTTCATCCCCAAGGAGGAATAAATGCAGAAAAAACAACTTAACGCTAAACAAGAAGCAAAACTTAATTCTTATCGGGCAACTGAAATGCACGTTGACAACAATATCGCCATTATTTCCGGCATTCTTGCGTTTCAGGCAACTTATACCAAAATCAAGACGAATATCGTCGCCATTCTCGATGCCGAAACAATAAAAAGCGCGTCGCTGAGCGGCATTGCCGTCGGCAAAACAAACTTTCGTCAGGCACTATGCAAATCCGCCGCAACTATCGCCGGACTCGCTTACACCTACGCCGCCGACATTTCAAACGAACAAATGCTCAGCGAAATGAATCTTTCCTATTCAACCATCAACCGCACCCGCGACGACGAACTCGCGCCGCTTTGCCAATTCATCCACGACCGCGCCAACGCCAATATAGACGCGCTGAAAGATTACAACGTAACCACCGCCAAACTCGCCCAACTGCAAACATTAATCACCAATTTTTCAGCCGAAACCCCAAAACCGCGCACCGCCATCAGCGAACGCAAAACCACCAACGCCAACATCGTCGCCATCTTCAAAGACACCGACAAACTCTTCGCCCAACTCGACAAACAAATCGAATCTCTAACCGAAGAAAACCCCGATTTCGTCCAAACTTACTTCTCCACCAGAGAAATAGTCGATCCACCGAAAAAGAAAAAGATAGAAGATGTGTCAATGCAGAAGGATGTGAATCCTTTGTAAATATCTATTGAAAACATCTTGGCAAATCTGATTTCCTACGAAACAATCGGTTGTTTAATCGGTTGTTTAATTTTAAATTTGAAGTAACTGAAAATATATTTTAGGTTTCATCTTGAAAAATCAGGTAGAAATTGACAGTATTAGGTTTGAACTTGTTCTAATTTGTGGCAAGTTTTACAAAATAATATATGTTGATAGAATTTTCAGTTGCCAACTATCGTTCGATTGGTGAAGAGCAAGTTTTAAGTCTTGTTCCTGCGCCAAAGCAACGTGAATATGCGGATAATATTCTTAGTCAAGGTAAATATGAAGCTTTAAACGCGGTTGCTGTTTATGGGGCAATGCTAGCGGGAAAAGCAATTTACTTCGTGCAATGAGAGTTTTTGATGAACTTATTCATCTTTCCGCTAAAGCATCTTCGATAGATAAATTACCATTTGAACCATTTCTGCTGAAAAAAGGTTTGGAAAAGAAACCTACTAAATTTGAGATTACATTTATTATTAAACAAGACAGATACCGCTATGGATTCGAATATAATGAAAATATAATTTCTAAAGAATGGCTGTATAGAAAATCTCTATCAAGGGAAGTTGCCTTATTTCTAAGAGAAAAAGATGTAATTGAAAATTATCCCGGCTTAAAAGGTAATAAAAACGTTATAAACGCAGCAATTGAAGCGACCCGTAACAATGCTTTATTTATTTCTTTTTGCGATGCGTTCAATATCGAAGAAGCCAAGACAATTTTCCAATGGTTTGGAAATTTTAATATCACGGATGGACTCAATACTGATCGGGATGAATTAACAACCATCAGCATAATGGATAATAAGAAATACAGAAAGAAAATAGAAGACTATTTAGACAGGTTTAATTTCGGGTTTGACAGCATTGAAGTTTTAACTAAAGAATTTGACGAATCTGATTTACCTCAAGGATTGAGTAAAACTGCAAGAAAAAGATTGACCAATCACTTGCGTGGTAAAAAAAGCTATAAGGTTTTTACTGAACATTCGATTTATTCATCAAAAGGGGTAAAAACAAAAGAAAAGGCTTCTTGGAGTTTGATGGAAAATGAATCATCGGGAACTATTAAGGCTTTTCACTTAAGCGGACCCATTCTTTCCGCGTTATTAAATGGAGGCGTTTTGGTTATTGATGAAATTGAAGCAAAAATGCACCCTAATCTGACACGAGAAATAATTAATTCTTTTTTGATTAAAGAAAATAATCCTAATAATGCCCAACTAATCTTTGCTACTCACGATACTAATTTACTAACATATTCCGACCTTCGTAGAGACCAAATTTATTTTTCAGAGAAAAATAAATGGGAATCCACTGAAATTTATTCATTGTCCGATTTTGTTTATTTGAACGAAACAAATAAACATGGAAATTCTCAATTTGAAAAAGAAAGACCTGACACTGATAAAGAAAAAAGGTATGTTGAAGGGAGATATGGTGCAATACCAATTATTGGTAATTTTACATTAAACAACTCTAAATAAAATGGCAAGAAAAGGCAGATTATTAAAAGCATCCACAAAAATCGACATAGAACGTCCTGTTAAATTTAGACGTTATGAATACTTCTTTCTAATTGTTTGTGAAGATCAAAAAACAGAACCAAGCTATTTTGAAACATTTAAATCGCAAATTCCAAAAGAAACCCTTTATCTGGCGACATTTGGCAAAGGGAAAGACCCCAAAAGTGTAGTGGAAGAAGCAGTTAAGGAAAGAGATATTTTAGCTGAGAAAATAAAAAAGGAAATTGATGTAGTTTGGGCAGTATTTGATAAAGATGATGCAGATTTATATCCAGCTAGAGCAACACGTTTTGAAGAAGCATTCAAAATAGCAGAACACGAAAAAATAGAAATAGCATACAGCAATGAAGTATTCGAGCTTTGGTTATTGTTGCATTTTACAGATGTAGATAGTGAAAAGCCTTTACCGAGAAAGGAAGTTTATAAACTAATCCAAAAAACGATTCGCAAAATCCCAAAATATGATGCTTATGCTTATGACCATAGTAAATACAATCCCGCAACTGTAAAAATAATTTTAGAATTCGGCGATGTCGAAGCTGCCATCGAAAGAGCCGAAGTTTTATTTGAAAAGCAAAAAGAACGTAAACCGATTGAAGCGAATCCAAGCACAAAGGTTCACATTCTGATTAAAGAGCTTTTGGCACTAATAGAATATTATAATTTCGTTCCCTAAATTGATTGTAATTTCTCTAAAGTTTCACTTGCCGCGCAACATTTACGGCTTCGATGTTTCGTAAATCATCTAAGACTTTTTCATCAATCGCCGAATCTACTTCGATGACGGCGAGGGCTTCGCCGCCTTTGGCTTCTCTGCCGAGGTAGAATCTGGAAATATTGACGCTTGCTTCGCCGAGAAGGGTGCCGAGTTTGCCGATAACGCCGGGAACGTCTTGGTTTTTTGTTAAAAGCATAAATCCGGCGGGAACAGCTTCGATTGAAAAGCTGCCGATTTCGGTGATACGACCTTCGCCGTTTGCGAAAACCATTCCCGAGGCGGTTTGTTCGCCGTTTGAAGCGGAAACGATGGTGCGAATGTCGGCGTTTGTGCGTTTGGTTTGCGTGTAGCTTAGCGTGATTTTAATGCCGCGTTCTTCGGCGATGTGCATTGCGTTGACGACGTTGACACGCGCCGAAACGTCTTTTAATAATCCTGCCAAAAATGCGCGTGTAACGGGCGAAGCGTCTTTGTCGGAAAGTTAGCCTAAGAATTCCAGTTTCACTTCGCGAATCGGCGATTCGTTCATAATTTGCGCTTGAAATCTGCCGAGTTTTTCCGCCAATTCGATGAACGGCTGAAATGCTTCGAGTTCGCTTGCCGCCAAACTCGGCGCGTTGACGGCGTTTCTGAGTTCGCCCGAAGTTAAAAAATCACGCATTTGTTCGGCAACCGTCAAAGCTACGCCTTGTTGCGCTTCGGTCGTTGACGCGCCGAGGTGCGGAGTCGTGATAATTTTGTCGTTTTTGAGCAAAGGCGAGTTTTCATCTAAAGGTTCAGAGGAAAAAACGTCCAAAGCCGCGCCCGCAACCGTTCCGTTTTCGATTGCAACGAGCAAAGCGGCTTCGTCAACCAATCCGCCACGCGCACAATTTATAATGCGAACGCCTTGTTTCATTTTTGAAAATGCGTCTTCGCCGATAATATTTCGCGTTTCGTCCGTTACGGGCGTGTGAATCGTCAAAAAATCTGCATTCGCAAAAACTTCGTCCAATGTTCCGAGTTCAAAGCCGAATTCTTTTGCTTGTTCGGGCGAAACGAACGGATCGAACGCGAAAATTTTCATTCCGAAACCTTTCGCAACCTTCGCAACGTGTTTACCGATTCTGCCTAAACCGATCAAACCGAGCGTTTTTCCGTTTAATTCTACGCCGACAAAACTCTTTTTATCCCAAACGCCGTTTTGAAGTTTCGTGTGCGCTTGCGGAACATTTCGCGCCATCGAAACGAGCAGAGCAATCGTGTGTTCGGCAGTCGTAATCGTGTTTCCGTCGGGCGCGTTCATCACGACAATTCCGCGCTGTGTTGCTGCTTTGACATCAATATTGTCAACACCGACTCCGGCACGTCCGATGACGCGAAGTTTTTCCGCTTTGTCCATCAAATCTGCGGTAATTTTCGTTGCGCTTCGGACAATTACGCCGTCGGCATCTTTAATTCTTAAGGCAAGTTCTTCGGGTGAGAGTTTTGTTTCTTTAACTACTTCAAAACCGGCTTCGCGCAGTGGCGCAAGTTTATCGTTGTTCACGTCATCGGCGACAAAAACCTTAATATTATTCATAAATTTGCTCGTTGTTAGTTGTTAGTTTTTCGTTGATAATGGTAATAATTTAACTGACTTTTGATTTATCTTAACATTATGCGAATTTGGCTACAAAGTTAAGAAAACAACTAAAATTTACGACTGTCTAACTAATATGGAAATTTTTGTTTATCGAAAAGATGCCGATAAAACCGAAGAAGGCATTCCAAAAGAACAACTTCCCCAACTTTTAGCTGATAAAAACAATCTTGTATGGGTTGATTTTCTCGGCGAAACACCTGCACAACTTGAAGAAGCCAAAAGTATTATGTTGAATGTTTTCAAGTTTCATTATTTAACGGTCGAAGACTGTTTGGAAACGCTCAACCAGCCGAAAGTCGAAGCGTTTCCCGATTACCTTTATTTTATCGTTCACGGCGTAAAGCCCGAAGAAACGAGTTCTTCAAACTTTACAACTAAAGAACTCGACGTATTTTTAGGCGATAATTTTATTGTTACATTTCACATCGAACGCTTTAGAAGTATTAAAAAAGTTAAGCAGCAAATTCGCACTTCTCCATATGCTTGCAGACGCGGCGCAGGTTATTTGCTTCATCAAATTCTCGATTATTTGGTCGATTTGTATATGCCGATTGTTGACGATTTTGACGCGGCAATCAATGCGCTCGAAGACCGTGTTTTTTTGATGAAACACGACAATAACGAAATTCTCGAAGAAATTATGGATTTGCGCCGAAGCGTAGCGCGTCTGAAACGCATTTCGTCGCGTCAATTGGACGTTTTATATCGAATTTCGCACGGTGAGTTTGAGCAAATACCGGAAAATCATCTGCCGTTTTACCGCGATGTTTACGATCACCTTTTGCGAATTTCCGATCTGTCCGAAAGTTACAAAGACCTTGTTTCAAGCCTTTTCGACATTCATTTTTCGGTTACGGCAAACAAAACCAACGACGTGATGAAGGTCATGACGATAATTTCGACAATTATGCTTCCGTTGTCGGTAATTGCCGGAATTTACGGAATGAATTTTGAAAATATGCCCGAACTGAAAACGAAAAACGGTTATTTTTTCACGCTCGGTTTAATGTTATTCGTTGCGCTTGGATTACTGATTTATTTCTGGCGCAAAGGCTGGCTCTTTAAGAAAGGATAAAGGATAAAGGATAAAGGATGAAAATTTCAATTTTTTTATCCTTTATCCTTTATCCTTTATCCTACAAAATCACGCTTCGGTTTTGTGAATCGAGCGAATTCTTTGTCTGGCTTTTTTCGTGCGGCGGATTGTATTTCGTTTTTTCAAACTGTTTTCCGCCCAATCGGAAACTTGTTTGAGCGGATGCCATTCAAAGTTTTCGAGTGGTTGGACTTCGCTTGATGCGTTTCTGAGTTTCAAAGTTCCGAAGGCGAAAAAGAAAA
>CALMEH010000544.1 GCA_937863115.1 uncultured Acidobacteriota bacterium | reverse complement strand
ACGGGCGAATCGAGGAAAGCGGTTTGCAATGGGGCTGTCCGACGGAAGATCATCCGGGAACGCAATTTTTGCATCAGGATTCTTTTACAAAGTCGAAAACCGCGACCTTAAAACGCATTAAATATCGTCCAACGCAGGAAATACCGGACGAAGAATTTCCGTTTCGTTTGACGACGGGCAGAAATCTCTATCATTTCAACGCCGGAACGATGACGATGCGGACCGAAATTCACAAAATTCGACCGAGCGACACGCTGGACATTTGCAAAGAAGATGCTGCCAAATTTGAGTTAGTAAATGGAGAAAAAATTCGACTTAAGAGCCGTTACGGAGAGGCATTTCTGCCGGTTCGCATCAGCCCGACGGTCAAACAGGGCGAACTTTTTGCCACGTTTCACGTTGCCAATATTATGTTAAATCGCATCACGAGTCAGTATCGTGATCGTTATGTGCAAGCTCCCGAATATAAAGTAACTGCGGTCAAGATTGAAAAACTCGCGGACTGAGTAAGTTCAAGCGGCATTCACAACACCAATGTCGCAGCTTTGGGGCGGGTTTGGGCTTATAGACTCTTTAATTTTGCGCTTTTGCTAATTTTTCATTCAGCCCCAAACGCTTGCTGTCGAGCGAAACGGCTTGTTTGTAGAGTCTTGCGGCATCGGTTTTGTTTCCGGTTTTCATTAAACCGTCGGCGATGGTTTCAAACTCTTGGGCGAGACGCATTTTTTCGTTCGGCGAAGCAATTTGCAAGGCTTTGTAGAGCGATTTTTCGGCTTCGACAAAATTGCTTTGTCTGGCATATAGAGAAGCCAAAAGCGTATATGCGACAAAATTATTTGGGCTTACCTGCAAACCTTTTTTCAGAAACGATTCGGCTTCGGCGTAGTTTCCTTTGGTCGTCAAAGCTCGTCCGAGCAAAAAGAGAGCGGTCGGGTTTTTTGCATCTGTTTGCAGCGCGACACGGAGAAGTTGTTCGGAATCGGCAAAACGCTGTTGCGATTGCATAACTTCGGCAACTTGAATCATTGTCGGAACATCATTTGAAAGCTGAATTGCTTTGCGATAGGCTTCAGTTGATTCGTTAACGCGCCCGTTGCGGCGGAGCAATCTGCCCAAATGGGCGTAGGCAAGCGCGAAATTCGGCTCAATTTGAATGGCGCGGCGATATGCCGTTTCGGTTTCTTGATTGATTACGCCGCGAAGTTCGAGCGCAATTCCGAGTTGGTCGTAAGCAAACGGATTTTGCGAATCATATTCAATGGCTTTCCGTGCCATTTTTTCAGCTTCGGCGTATCTTTCGGAAAGATTTTCGGCTGGAATTGGCTGTGCCAAAACATAACTCAAAGCAACGTAAGCATCAGCATTATCTTTTTCAATTTCGATGGCTTTTCGATAAAATTTTTCGGCTTCGTCCCAGCGTTGCTGGTCGCTATAGACATTTCCCAAACCATAGACGGCACGTGAATCGTCCGTTGTCATGGAAGCGGCGCGGCGGTAAGAGTTTTCAGCGCGAACGTAATCTCGCATATCACGCGCTTCGTTGCCGTCCTCAAGCGCAGTTTCGAGATTTTCGTCATAAACTTCAGTTGTTGTTTCATTGTTTCCGACAGTAATAACTGTGGTTGATTGAACCGGCGTGTTAGTTTTCTTGATCGTGTTTTTCGGAGTAGTTTTTGCAATTGTCGGGCGGCGCGTGTTGCGGTTCGCGGTCTGACGCGGATTGTTTTTCTGCGCTGTGTTGGCAGAAGTTTTCGGTTTTACAGGAGTCGTTTTTTTCGCCGTTGTCGCGGGCTTTTTTGTCGTCGTCGAAGGCTTTTTGGTTGTCGTGGCTTTTGGTTTTGTGGTCGAAGTCGTCGTCGTTTTCTTGGTCGAGCCTCCGAAAAGTCCGCTCGTGCTTCCCAAACCTTGACCGAAACAAACGGATGAACCGATAAGCAAAAATACCGTAAATAAAACGAATCTGAAAACTTTTGATTTCTTCAACATAATGAACCTCAAAAAACTCTATGGAGATTTGACCAGCCTGAAACCGATGCGGTTATCGCGTATGTCGTTTGGCAGATGCAGACGAAAAGTTGCGGTTTCCGAAAGTTTGCCTCTGGCATCACGATAAGCCGAACCGCCCCGCACAATAAAACAGGTTTTACCTTCCTTGCAATTCGGTTCGAGCGAATTTCCCGGATAGGCTTTGGCTTCGCTTCGTGTCCATTCAAAAACATTTCCGATTAAATCGAACACTCCCGTTTCGCTTGCACCGCACGCTTTTGAACCGACAGTTTCAACTTCCGCCGTTGCTTTGCCTAAAACACCGCATTCTTCGCGGAAATCATTTCCCCAAGGATAAAGCGTGGCTTTTGCGCCGTTTCGAGCAGCATACTCCCATTGTTCCTCGGTCGGAATTTGATAGGTTACGCCATCACGAGTTGAACGCCATTCGATGAATTTTTTGATGTCTTCGATGTTCACGAAACGCACGGGAAATTTTTCTTTCGTAGTTGGCGGTTTGCCGTCAATCCAATCATCGGATTTGAATGCGTAGCCGCTTTCCGTTACAAATTGATAAAATTCCGCGTTCGTAACTTCGTGTTTTTCAATCGAAAAATCAGAAACTTCAACTGAATGTGCCGGTTTTTCAAACGGGTCGCCGTCATTGCGTCCCATCATAAATTTACCGCCCGTGATTTTAATCATTTCAGGCTTAAGCACAGGTGCCGGCACATTATCGGGCGATTTTTTCGGTGTTTGCGACGTGTTCGGAATATTCACCGTATCGCCGCTGCCGAAAAAGCCGAGTAGATAACCGCCAATGCCTCCTATTGCAGTAAGTAAGAATAAGCCCGAAATTCCAATAATTGCCAAAGTTAAAGGCGAAAAAGTTGTTTCTTTCGGTTCGGCTTCGCTTAGAATGCTTGCAGATTTGCCCCAGCGTCCGGTTGTTTTTGGAACGAGGTTTTGAGTTTCCGAAAGATTTACCGGAGTTTGCGCCTGAATTTGTTGTGATGAAATTTGTTGTGATGAAATTTGTTGTGATGAAATTTGTTGTGATGAAAGATTTCCGGTGCCTCCCATCGGCGTTTGAATTGTCGAAGGTCTCGGAATTGCATTTTCATCCTTTGGAAGTTCGGCAAAAAGTTCAAGCGGCGAACCGTCGCAAGAAAAATCTTGTTCGTAATCGAGATAACCTTCTTTTTTGACGCGAAGGCGATGCGTCCCGTTTTTCAGATTTTCAAGCAAAAGCCAGCCGTTCGCGTGGCTTTCTCCGGCTGGATATGCGTCAATAAATACTAAAGAATTCGGCGGATTCGTCAAAATCCGTAAACTCGTCAGATTGAAAGACGATTGCGAAAGACGCAAATTCGGCAAACTCGACGAAAGCGCGTTTCTGAATTCACTGACCATCTGTTCAACGGAAGGTGTGCGATTTTCCGGTTCCTTTTCGAGTGTGTGGCGAATTGCGGACTCGATTTGCGGGGCAATTTGCACGCCGTGGTCCGAAAGCGGCGGCACGTCGTCCGACAGATGTTTTTTCATAATCGCCGGAATCGAAGAACCTTTGAACGGCACATCGCCCGCAATCATCTGATAAATCATCACTCCGAGCGAATAAACGTCGGAACGCGCGTCAGGTTCTTCGTCCGACCATTGTTCGGGAGCCATATAATATGGCGACCCCATTAAACCTGTGGTTTGCGCTTGAATAAATGAACCGAGAAGCTCGCCCGATTTGATTTTAGCCAGACCGAAATCAAGAATTTTGACCGCTTCAGACATCGAAGGCTTGTCCTTGCAAATCATAATATTGAGCGGTTTCAAATCGCGGTGAACAATGCCTTGCGCGTGTGCCGCGCCGACTCCGGCGCAGATTGCCGCCATCAATTCGGCAGTTCTTTCAGGAGAAAGTTTCTGTTCCCGCGCCAGCAAATCGTGCAAAGATTCGCCCTCGACATATTCCATCACAAGAAATGGCATCGTTCCGTTCGCCACGCCGTAATCCGAAACACCAACGACGTTTTGATGTCGAATCGCTGCCGCCGCAAGTGCTTCTTGACGAAATCTTGTAACTAATTGCGGATCGTTTCCAACCAAATCCGGCAAAATAATTTTTATCGCGTGGAGAGTTTTCAAATAAGCGTGCCGCGCTTTATAAACCACGCCCATTCCGCCTTGTCCAAGGCGGCATTCGAGATGATATTTACCTTCCAAAACAGGTTCGCCGGCAATCGTGTGCATCGTCGGCATTCCGTCCTTCGGACAAGTGGTCGCGTCATCGGTATAGCAATTTTTACAAAGTTGACATTCTTTCATTGATCAATCGGGGAAATTTTCTCGTCATACAATTTTAGATGCTTTATCGAATGCAAGCAAGGAAAAAATGAAAAAGCGCGAATTAGTTTTAATTTTCACTAATTCGCGCCTACTTTTACCGCCACGTTTTTTAATAAGCCGAAACCGTCATTGTATAACGAGTCGAGCGTCTGCCGGTGTTTCGAATCGTAATATAATGGTCACCTTCAGCATCGGTTTCCGTTTCAAAATAACCGTATTCCTCGTTAAAAGCACCGTGAACATCGCTTGCTTTGATAACGATTTCATCGTTGCCGGACGAAACATTTACCGAAAAAGTCTGCCCGTAACCGAGTCTGACGACAAATGAGCGCGAACCGCCTGACGTAAGCGAACCACTCAAAGATGTCGAAGATGCTCCGCGTGCAAAACGAATCCGCGTCGTTGCCGCCATTGAATCCGTAACCAAAGAAAGAGCGATTGCCGTAATTACTACAAATTTAAATCCGAATTTTTTCAACATAATTTCCTCTCCTAAAATTTCAAAAGAAATAACCTTTCGTGGAGAAGAACGTGATCAAAAATACTTTTTTGCATTTTTCGTTTCAAAAAATGTAAATAATTTCGAAATTTAACTTCACTTAACAACGACATTCACCAAACGATTCGGAACAACAATGATTTTGACAATCGTTTTATCAAGCGTGTATTCCTTGATTTTCTCGTCTGCCAATGCCATCTGCTCCAAATCTTCTTTCGGAGTTTCGGGCGCAACCGTAATTCGTGAACGCAGTTTGCCGTTGACTTGAATCGGTATTTCAATTTCGTCCGATTTTGCCAAATTTTCGTCCGAGATCGGAAATCTCGCGCCGGATTGCAAAATTCCTTCGGTGTTTCCGCTCACAATCTCCCACAATTCTTCAGCCGTATGCGGCGCGTAAGGCGTGAGCATCAAAATCAAACTTTCCAACGCTTCGCGCACCGCAAAAACTTCGTCCGCGTTCGAATCTTTCGGTTCGACCTTGAAATCGTAAAGCGCATTGCACAACTCCATCAAAGCCGCGACCGGCGTATTGAATTGATAACTTTCAAAATTTTCGGTTATCCGTTTAATCGTCTGATGCGTTTTCTGCCGCAACTTTTTCGCTTGGTGATTGTCGGTTTTCAAATCCGCATTCCGCAATCCCGAATCCGAAATCGTTTCGTTCCATTTATAAACAAACCGATAAACTCTCTGCAAAAATCGGACTGCGCCGTCAATTCCCGTTTCTTGCCAAACCAATTCGTTTTCCGCAGGTGCGGCGAACAGGGCGAAAATCCGCACGGCATCTGCGCCGTAAATCAAAACCATATCGTCGGGATCAACGCCGTTATATTTCGATTTCGACATCTTTTCGATGGCGACTTTTATTGGTGTTCCGTCTGATTTTAATTTCGCATCGGTAACTTTGCCGCGTTCATCGCGCAAGATTTTCACTTCGTCTTGCGGAAAATAGCTCGATTTATCGTCCGAATAATAAGATTCGCCGACGACCATTCCTTGCGTCAAAAGATTTTTTACAGGTTCATCAAAATTTACCAAACCGATTTCCTGTGAAACCTTTGTCCAAAATCTGGTGTAAAGCAAGTGCATTACCGCGTGGTCAACGCCGCCGACATATTGATCAACCGGCATCCAATAGTTTGCAATTTCCGAATCAAACGGCAATTCCGTATTTTTCGGATCGGTGTAGCGAAAATAATACCAACACGAATCAACAAAAGTGTCCATCGTGTCCGTTTCACGTTTTGCAGGTTCGCCGCATTTCGGGCAGTTTGTATTGAAAAATTCGGGAACGCGAGCCAGCGGAGATTCGCCAACGCCCGTAAACGGCGCAGATTCAGGCAATTCGACCGGCAAATTTTCGTAAGCAACGGGAACAGTTCCGCAACTTTCGCAATAAACAATCGGAATCGGTGCCCCCCAAAAACGCTGGCGCGAAATTCCCCAATCACGCAGACGATAAGTCGTCGCGGCTTCGCCAAAATTGTGTTTTTCGGCAAATTCGGTCATTTCTTTTTTCGCTTGTTCGGTGGTTTTTCCGTTCCAAAAATCCGAATGAACCAACACGCCGTAATCGGTAAAAGCCTGTTCCAAAGCCAACGCCTGCACCGTGCTGTGTTCGTGCGCGAGATGCGGTTCGGAAATAACCTGATGAATCGGCAAACCGAATTTTTTAGCAAATTCAAAATCGCGTTCATCGTGCGCCGGAACGCTCATCACTGCGCCGGTGCCGTATTCCATCATCACAGAATTGCCGATCCAAATCGGTAATTCTTCGTTTGAAAACGGATTTATCGCCTTCAAGCCCGTATCAATTCCGTCTTTTTCGATTTCAACGCCGTAATCCGTCGGTTTGGCTTTTTCGATCTTAATTTCTTCGATTTTTGCTTTTACTTCGTCAGACAAATTTTCGTAATTTGCCAAAATTATCGGATGTTCAGCCGCAACAACAATCGCATTTGCGCCATAAATCGTGTCAATTCTCGTCGTAAAAACTCTTATTGATTCAGGATTTAGTATTTTGGATTTAAGATTTTCGTTTGATTTATCCTGAATCCTGAATCCTAAATCCTGAATCCTGAATTCAACAAACGCGCCTTCGCTCTTGCCGATCCAGTTTTTCTGCATCGTCAAAACGCGCTCTGCCCAACCGGCTTCGATCTCGGACATTCCGCTCAGTAAATCTTCCGCGTAAGCCGTGATTCGCAAAAACCATTGCGCCAAATCTTTCTTTTCGACCGCCGTTCCGCAA
>CALMEH010000543.1 GCA_937863115.1 uncultured Acidobacteriota bacterium | reverse complement strand
TCGGGCAAGCCATCGGCAGACAAGGCTGTTTTGCCGCCGGATGTTGTTGGGGAAAACCGACAGATTCGATTTTCGGCGTTCATTTTACGCAACAAGCGCACGAATTTACCGGCGTTCCGATTTACACTGAAGCAGGCGCACCGCTTCATTTGCACCCGACACAGCTTTATGAATCAATCGCAATGCTCGCCGTTTTCGGCATATTAGTTTATCTGCACAAACACAAAAAATTTGACGGACAAATCTTAATCGCTTACGGCATAATCTACGGCATCGTGCGCTTTTCAATTGAATTTTTACGCGATGATCCCCGCGGCAATTTCTTCGGCTTAAATGCAATTTCAGGTCTTTCGACTTCGCAAATTATCAGCCTAATTGTCGTAACAAGTTCGGTTATTTTTATGATTTGGCGTTTGCGGAAAAAAAAATTTAAGGAGACTGTTTAGCAAATGGCAGTTCCTTTTGAAGACCAAAAAGACGTTTTGAAAGACGTAACCGAGCGTTTAGATAAACTTGAAATTCCGTATATGCTTTCGGGTTCGATGGCGATGATTTCGTATGCAATGATGCGGATGACAAACGATATTGACATTGTTATTGAGGCTAAAATTGAAGATGCCGAAAAAATCATCGAAGAATTCGAGCCGGATTATTATGTTCCGCAAAATCGCGTCCGCGATGCAATCTCACAAAAATTTATGTTCAATCTGCTTCATTCAACCAAAATTGTCAAAGTAGATTGTGTGTTGAGAAAAGACGATGAGTTTCAAAAACTGGCTTTTTCAAATCGAAAAAAAGTAACTTTTTCAGATTTTGATGTTTGGACAATTAGCCGCGATGACCTTATTTTATCAAAATTGAATTGGGCAAAAACGACTAAATCGGAAATGCAAATGCGCGACATTGCAAGTATTATCCGCAATGGTTACGATGAAGAATATGTCAATTTTTGGGCGGAAAAACTCGGTGTAAAAGATTTGTTGGCGGATTGCATCGAACTTTTAGGAAAAAATTATGTTGATGGATACGACTCGTGAAATTGAAGAACTACAAAACGAACTTTGGATGAAACGCTCGATTAAAGAACGTGCCGAATTTATGTTCGGAATGTTCGCCACCGCTCGCCGCGTAATGATTGCTTCATTGCCGAAAAATCTTTCCGAAAAAGAATTAAAACAACAAATTTATTTCCGAACTTACGGCGAACATCTTCCCGAAGATTTCTTTAAAAATGATAATGAATAACGAAGAAAATTTATCTTTTATCCTTCATCCTTCAGCTTCGGATAAGAATAAGCGTTTGGACGCTTTTTTGGCGGAAAACATTGAAAATTGGTCGCGTTCGCGGCTTCAAAAAGCGATTGCGGACGGTGAAGTTTCGGTAAACGGAAACAGTGCGAAATCGTCATATAAAATCAGCGAATCGGACGAGATCGAAGTCGAATTAACCGAAATCGCCGCCGACAATTTCGAACCGGAAAACATTCCGCTCAACATTGTTTTTGAAGACGAATTTTTAGCCGTCATCAACAAACGCGCCGGAATGGTCGTTCATCCGGGCGCAGGCGTTTTAGGCGGAACTCTTGCAAATGCAATTGCTTATCGGTTCAAATTTGAAACGGAAGAAATCCAAAATCCAAAATCCAAAATCCAGAATCGTATTGGCATCGTTCACCGTTTAGACAAAAACACCTCCGGCTTAATCGTTGTCGCCAAAACCCAAGAAATTCTCGAAGCGTTGAGCCAACAATTTCGAGAAAGAAAAGTTTTTAAAAGTTATCTCGCGCTCGTTCACGGCGAAATTGAACAAAATGCGGGGAAAATTGACGCGGCAATTGCTCGTGAAAAACATAATCGGACGAAAATGGCGGTTCGTTTGCACGGACGATTTGCGATTTCGCATTGGAAAGTTAAGCAAAGATTCGAGAAATTTACGCTTGTCGCAGTTGAAATTAAAACCGGCAGAACGCATCAAATCCGCGTCCATCTCGCGCACATAAATCATCCGGTTGTCGGCGATGAAACTTACAATTCGGGACGCGACAAAACTGTTCATAATCTGCAAATACGTCAAGCAATTTCCGAATTAAATCGCTTTTTTCTCCACGCCGAAAAATTGTCTTTTACGCATCCCGTCAGCAAAGAAAAACTAAATTTCATCGCGCCTTTGCCCGATGAATTAGTCAATTTTTTGGAGATTTTATAAAGTTCAGAGTCCACGCTTCAGTGTGAAACCACCAGCGAATCGCGGCGATTTAGTCAAACTAAAGTTTGGACTCTGAACCTGAAAAACCCATTTGGCGCGAAACTTTGGCGGCAGATTTTATGACCAAATCAACAATTTTCGGCAGATGCGTTTCGTCAATGTGCATCACAACGCTCGATGTGCCAAGCGCGGCGATTATTTTGCCTTTTGCATCGTAAATGGGCGCGGCGATGCAACGCACACCAACGGCATTTTCTTCGTCGTCAACCGCAAAACCATATTTGCGGACGCGCTCGGCTTCGCGCAGGAATTTTTGCTGATTTGTGATAGATTTTCGCGTCTTTCGCTCCATTCCGCGCAGTTCCAAAATCCTAATAATTTCATCTTCCGGCAGAAACGAAACCAAAATTTTGCCGATTGCCGTCGTATGCACCGGGAGCCGATGACCAACCCAAATATCCATCTTGATAAAACTGTTTTCGGCTTCCAATTTCTCGATATAAACCGCCCGCCCGTTATCCAAAACCGCCAAATGAACTTCGGGCAGACGGCTTTTTTTCAAAAATTCGCTTAAAAACGGTTTCGCCACTTCGCGCAAATCCAGATGCGATATTGCGCCGCCCGTCAGACTCAAAAGTTTTAACCCAAGCCGATATTTTCCGCCTGTTTCGCGCTGTAAATAATCACGTTTTTCCAAAACGCGCAAAATATAACTCGCCGAACTTTTCGGAATTTTCAGCCGTCGGCTCAAATCCGAATTGCTCAAGCCATTATTACTTTCCGCGACCAATTCCAACATTGAAAGCGCACGCCCGACGGCGTTTGATGATTTTTCTTCCGACATATTTTTTACTGTTTTTCTTCAACTTTTGTGCAAAATATGAAGAAATTGTTCAGCATATTGAATCATAAAAAATTAATGCTTGCAATTTGTAATTTAAAATGTAAATTAGACAAATCCAATATAAAGAACAAGTGTTCAGTATATTGAACAACAAGGAGATTATAAATGCAAGCAAAGTTAGAAAAACAATTTGATTCGCGCATCAATCACGCGCCGACGAGTTTTGATGAGGAAAAAGATTTGCCGAAAGGTTTTTATGAATTCTTAATTGAACTGCACAAAGAATTTACGCCGCGTCAGCAAGAATTGGCGCGAAAACGTGCGGAAGTTTTGGGAAATTCGCTGAACGGCAATTTACCGGATTATTTATCGGAAACAGAAGCAAAAACGGGCGATTGGAAAATCGAAATTCCCGAATATATTTTAGACCAACGCAATCAAATGACAGGTCCGGCGGACGATGCCGAACTCGTGGTCAAAATGTTGAACAGCGGTGCGCCGGGCGTGATGATTGATTTGGAAGATTCGATGGCGAATATTTGGGCAAATCTCGAAAAAGGCATCGAAAATTCGATAAAGGCTTTGCATGGCGAATTAGATTATTACGATTTCAAACGCAATTATAAAATTCCGATAAATTCGAGTGAAACCGTTGCAATGATTAGAGTTCGCGGACTTCATCTAAATCAAGCCGGAATTTTTGACGGCGAACTTCTTTCGGCTTCGATTTATGATGCGGCGCGGATTGCCTTCGGTGTTGAACGCGGAAAGTTGAATTATAATTTGACGTTTTATATTCCAAAAAGCGAATCAGCCGAAGAAGGTTTGTTTTGGCGCGATTTGTTTCAGCGTATAGAACAAAAACTCGGTTGGGAACACGGATTTATCAAATGTTTCGCGCTCGTCGAAGCACATCCGTTAGCGTTTCAGTTAGAAGAATTCATTTACAATCTGCGCGAACATATTTTGGGGTTGAATCTTGGTCGTTGGGATTATATGGCTTCGCTGATTCATTTTAATCTTGCCGACGAACGATGGGTTTTACCTGACAGAAACACGATTCCTTCGGACGTTTTATTTTTTCAAAACTTGCGCGAATTGCTCGTCGAAATCTGTCATAAACGCG
>CALMEH010000542.1 GCA_937863115.1 uncultured Acidobacteriota bacterium | reverse complement strand
GCCGCGGGTGTTCGAACAGCGAGAGATTCTCGCGATATGTTCAGCAAACTTTGCGCTGTCGGCTTAACGGCATTTATCGGTTTTCCGGCGTTGATTAATATCGGTGCAAGCACGCGGGCGTTGCCGATGACTGGAATCACTTTGCCGTTTGTCAGTTACGGCGGATTTAGTTTGGTTACGGGTTTTATAATGCTCGGAATGTTACTGGCTTTTTCGCATCGAAACGCGCTCGACCGCGCCATCGAAGCGCAGGCGGCAAAATGAGACTGAGAGACGAAGTGACGGAGAGACCGAGGGACGAAGCGACAAAGAGATAATCTCTCAGTCGCTCCGTCTCATCGTCTCACCGTCATATTTCAAAAAAAACGGGAGAAAAAAATGACGGAATATAATTTTCAGATTGATTCGGCGGCAGTTTCAGACCGAGGGCTAAGTCAAAAGCGACCGCAAAACGAAGATTCGTTTCTCGAAATTGCGGAGCGCGGGATTTTTTCGGTGGCGGACGGCGTTGGCGGAGCGCAGGCAGGCGAAGTCGCGTCGCAGATGGCGATGGGGATTTTGGGCGAAGCCTTTGTCAACACGCAAGCCAACAGCGATGCCGAAGAACTGATGCAAGTCGCCATCACACAGGCGAATTCTTCGATTTATCAAATGTCGCGCGATTTGCCGCAACTTTCAACAATGGCAACGACTATTGTTGCACTTCACGTTTCGGGCAACATCGCCACCATCGGACACGTCGGCGATTCGCGGCTTTATCGCCTTGACGGAAACGGCAATCTTTACCGCGAAACGCAAGATCATTCGGTTGTCGAAGAAGAAGTTCGCGCCGGCAGAATGACTCCGGCACAGGCGGCAAATCATCCTTCGCGCAACGTGATTTCGCGTGCGCTTGGCGCAGAACCGACCGTTGAAATTGATATGAAAACGATTATGTTCGAGCCGCAAACCTCGTTTTTGCTCTGCTCGGACGGCATCACGCGCCACGTTGACGACTTTGAAATCCGCCAACTTTTGCTGATGGGCGGAACTCCGACGGAAATTTGCGAAGAACTTAAAAAACTTTGTTACGAGCGCGGTGCGGAAGATAATCTGACAGCGATTGTCGTGAAAATTTCAAAAGCCGTGGCTCCGGTTTCAGCACCGCAAAACATTCCCTCAGCCGTCATTGAGACGGAAGAACAAACCGTTGCCACGCCGCGAGTGTCTGATTATCAAGACGAAGATTTTTTGCTTGATGTTGATGAAAACGACATCCCGACGCAAAATCTGGTGATGCCGCAAGCTGTCAAAGAAGCAAACATTCCGACTGCCGAATATCCGACGGAAACACCTGTCGAAAATTATGTTGAAGAAACATCTGCTCCGGTAATGGCACAAATCAGCCAAGAACCTGCGCCTGTTGCGGCAGTCGAACCAATCGCCGCGCAACCGCCCATAATTACGGGACAATCAATCGTGCCGGACGCGGATTTGTTTGCTGAAACTGAGCCGGAAAAACCGAAAGGCGGCGGATTTTTCGGGAAATTATTTGGTGCATTGCTTTGGCTTTTGCTCGGCGCGGCATTCGGTGCGGGCGGTTTTTGGTATGGGCCGCAGATGAAAAAACAAGCCGAAATTCCGCCACAACTTCCGGTAGCGGTTGATCCGGCGGAAGCAGCAGTTTCGACATTTGAAAAAAGCCGTCGGACAGCCGATGATGAACCAACCAAATACATCGAAGCCAACAAAAACGAGCCACCAAACGCCGAAAAACTTTATCTTCTCGGTCGCGCCGCTTTGCTGAATCA
>CALMEH010000541.1 GCA_937863115.1 uncultured Acidobacteriota bacterium | reverse complement strand
ACTCGGCAATGCCTTTTCCGGCAATATCGAATGCCGTGCCGTGATCAACCGAGGTTCTGATTAAAGGCAATCCGAGCGTTACATTGACTGATGCACCGAACGAAAGACACTTGACGGCAATCGTTGCCTGATCGTGATAACAGGCGACAACGGCATCGAATTCGCCTTTGAATCCGCGCAAGAAAATCGTGTCCGGCGAATATGCTCCCGAAACGTCTATTCCGAAATTATCGCGGCATTCTGCAATTGCCGGCGCGATTTCATCCGCTTCTTCACTTCCGAACATTCCGAATTCCGAAGCGTGCGGATTTACACCCGCAACGGCGATTTTTGCTTCTCTTTTCAAAAGTCCCGATAAGGTTTTATGCGTAAATCTTATCAATTCGACAAGTTTTTCTTTTTTAATCAAACCAATCGCATCAATCAAAGAAATGTGCGTCGAAAGAAGAACAACCCGCAAATCTTCCGCAAAAAATGACATCGCAAATTCTTTAGTATCAGTCAGATGCGCTAAAAATTCAGTGTGTCCGGGAAAATTATAACCGCCTAAAGCCAAAGATTTTTTGCTAATCGGCGCAGTCGAAATCGCACCAATTTTCCCTTCGCGCCAGAGCCGGACAGCCATTTCGATATATTCGCCTGAAGCCTTGCCCGTGATTGCCGCATCTTGCCCTAAAACAACTTTTTCCTGTAGATTTCCAAGATTAAACACCGCAATTTTATCGGCTAAAGGTTCACTTGATTCGACCAAATCAATTTTCAAACCCAAACTTTGCGCTGTTTCTGCCAGAAAATCAAAATCGCCGACAATCATTGGCAAACAAATTTCTGAGATTTCGCCGTCAGCCAATGCCTTCAACGTAATTTCCGCACCGATTCCCGCCGCATCGCCCATCGTAATGCCGATACGCGGTAAATTTTTATTTGCTACCAACACTGAATCAATTCTAATTGATTCAAATAAAAAGTAAAACGCTTCGCAAGTAAAAAGTAAAAGTAAAAAGTAAAAAACTTTCGAGTAAAAGCAGTCTTATTTTTTACTTTTGCCTTTTTGCTTTTACTCTTCGAATTTATACATATATTTGATGTGCTGTTTTAAAATCAAAAGATTCGGCGCGTCCTTACGGTTAATTTTCAGCGCGTCAATGTCATACCATTCGATTGTGCCTTTGACTTGCTCGCCATCGGTCAGCACCAAAACCATTTCGGTATGTGAATCAATCTGTTTTTTGTAATAAAAAATCTCCGCATTGGTTTCTACCGGCGGTGGAGTTTTCTTTCTTTGTTCGGCGAAATCGCCGCCGTGTCTGATGAATTTGCCCATTTTTTTCTCCAATATTATCAAGATTTTGATGAGGCAAATCCCTGAATTTTAATTTCGTAAAGCTGTTTGTATAATCTACCACAAATCCCGTATGAAAGGTATTTTTTTACATTTTACTTTTTACTTTTTACTTCTTTAGTCCGCTTGACGGCGAATAAACGTGGGAATATTTATATCTTCATCGCTTCTCGGCGGTTCGGTTTTATGCGGCGGAAACTGGTTCGGATACGCAACGGCTTGCGTGTCCGTGAACGACGTTTGCGGCATACGAACCGGAACTTGCTGTTCGAATCCGGTGGCAATGACTGTAATTTTCACTTCGTCTTTCATATCTTCGTCGAAAACCGTTCCAAAAATAATGTTTGCATCTTCGTCGGCTTCTTCGTGAATCAGGGAAATTGCCGCCTCAATCTCATCGAGCGGCATATTTTTTGAACCCGTAATATTAATCAATGCGCCGCGTGCGCCTTTGATCGAATTTTCTTCGAGAAGTTTTGAATCAATTGCCGACTTCATCGCTTTGACTGCCGCGCCGTCGCCCGTGCCGTGTCCGATGCCCATCAAGGCAACGCCCATTCCTTTCATCACGGATTTCACGTCCGCAAAATCCAGATTGATTATTCCGGGAACGGTAATCAAATTCGAAATCCCTTGAACAGCTTGTAGAAGAATATTATCGGCGCGTTCAAAGGCTTCGATGATGCTGATTTTTTCTTCGACTTCTTTAAGTTTCGAGTTGGGAATCGTGATAATCGTATCAACACAACCGCGCATTTCCGCCAAGCCCTCTTCCGCCTGACGCATCCGTTTTTTGCCTTCGACGACGAACGGTTTGGTAACAACGGCAACGGTCAAAGCCTTCATTTCGATTGCAAGAGCAGCAATCACCGGCGCGGCACCTGTTCCCGTTCCGCCGCCGAGTCCGGTGGTTACGAAAACCATATCTGCGCCTTTTAAAACATCAATTATTTTATCCGTATCTTCGATCGCGGCTTGCCGCCCGATGTTCGGATCTGCGCCTGCGCCAAGTCCGCGAGTCAAATCGCTGCCGAGTTGAATTTTTATCGGAGCTTTTGAAGAATCGAGAGCTTGCACATCCGTGTTGGCAACGATGAATTCAACACCTTTTATTCCGGCATCAATCATTCTATTGACCGCATTACCGCCGCCGCCGCCGACACCGATTACTTTTATTTTCGCGCCTGTTACAATTTCTTCGGCAAAGCTGATATTTAATTTATTGTTATTCGTCAAAAGACCGTTCGTTGTCATTTATTGATTCCCCTTCTCACTTATTTTGATTGCTAAAAACGAATTGTATTGCCATTTCGAGAGAAATTACTGTTTTCACAATATATTGTGCTTACGGCGAAAAAGCATACAATTTTTTGCGGTAAAAATCCAATCCGAAAGTTAAATTTATCTGAATTTTCCACGAAAATTTTCAAACCATTCGGCAACCTTTCGCGTTGCCGAACGTCCGCCGTGCATCTGCTCGCGGATTTGCGCCTTCATAGACGAAAGCGCAAGCCCGCCGGCGACTGCCCAATCGGGTGTTTGAACTTCTTCAAAAAGTCCTGTAAATAGCGAAGATTCCAAAAATCCGAGCCGCGTCGGAGCATCGAAAACCTGTTCGGCAATTTCAACCATTCCGCGATTCAAACTGCCGCCGCCCGTTAAAATTACGCCGCTCGACATTTGTGCGCCGGTGTTCACAACTTCGAGCGCGATGTGCTGTAAAAGTTCGATTGCCCGCGGCTGCATTATGTCGCACAAAATTTCCTTCGGTAAAAGTCTGGTTTCTTGCCTTCCGACCGGAGTAATTTCGATAA
>CALMEH010000540.1 GCA_937863115.1 uncultured Acidobacteriota bacterium | reverse complement strand
TCAATTTCAACGCCCGCATTTTTTCTGCCGACGAATTTTTCAACTTTTCCTTCCGTCAAATTCGGATTCTCATTGAGCGGGCGAAGCGGCGAAGAAATATAAAAATCGCGCAAAACAGCAGGCGAAATTTGGCGGTTTAACACGACTTCCTGATGACAGATTAAGGTTTGCCGAAAGTATCTGCCGCGCACGAAATCCAGATATTGTTCGCGTTCGACAATATCGCTCAGAGAATCAATCATTGCACGCACTTCGGGCGAAAAAATTTGTGTTGATATTGCCGCAATTTCCGATTCAGAAAGAAACTGTAAGCCGTGTTTTTCCAGTGTTTCAACGAATTCATAAAAATAAAGTGGCTGATAAAATTCGGCTAAATCGTCATGGAAAATGTCGCCGGTGTCGTGGTCGAAATGCCTTTCTAATTCTTTCATCAAAAACGGTTGAATGGCTTCTTTTTCGATTGAATTTTCAACCAAAAAAGCGAGAAATGTCATTGCTTTTTGCACTTTTTCGGTCGGGTCAATCGTGTTCCGCGTATGATAACGCATAATGCGCCGCGCCATATCGCGGATGTGTCCGCCCGGATAGGTGTTGTAGCTGATGTATCCGATGCCGTTGGGCGTAAGCATTTCGCGGTAAATTTCAAAAACTCGTTCACGCACAAAATCGGGAATCCACGAAATAAGTCCGTGCGCGGTGATGTAATCGAATTTGCCGAAATCTTGCACGGTCATATCCATCACGTCAATTTGACGAAATTCAATGTTCGTCAAATTTAATTCCGTCACTCCTTTTTTTGCATCGGCAATATGATTTTCGGACAAATCAATCCCGATAAATTCGCTCGAAGGAAAAACAAACGCCTGCGCGAACAAATTACTGCCGTTTCCACAACCGAGTTCGAGAACGCGACAATTTTCGACATCGGGCGGCGACATCCCGAAAATCTTTGCCATTTCTGCTAAACGGTCGGGGTTTGTTTGCGAAAAAATCTTGCCCGGATAAGCAATTACGTCATATGCAAATTTGTCTTTCATAGTTTTAACGGTAAGCAATAAGCGATGAGCAGTATTGAAGATGTAAATTTTCCTTTCAATACTGCCCACCGCTTACCGCTTACTTTTATTGCCGCATTAGCACGACAGGCGATTGTTCGGCGGCGAGAATTTTGGCGAAAAATTCTCGCACGGTGCCGTATTTTTCAGCAGTGATGAATGAGCGCGTCAGAATCATCGAACGGTTGTAAAACAGTTTCCCGTCTTTGACTTCGTAGGTCGCTTTATATTTACCGAAAGGCGTGTCAAGCGTTACCGCATCGGGCGTTTCGTCAACGATAAAGTCTTTCGGAATCGTGAAAACGGCGGTTTCTTCAAATGATGTAGCTTCGAGCGAAACCGGATTTTTACGGTCTTTTTCGGTCAAATAAATCGAACCGGCACGGCTGACAATGGCAGGTTTGAAAACCAGAAGCCGATTTTGCATCAGTTGTCCGTAAGCCGGCGCGGTAAATTCAACATCCAAATCAAACGCCGATTCGGCGTGGCGGTCAAGCGGCGTTAGCTTCGTCAGCCGTGCCGCAGTTGCGCCCCGTGTCAGCCAACGTTCGATAAGTTTGTTATAATCACTTACCGAATTCATCCGAAGCATTGCGCGTTCATAACTCGATGCCTGTCCGGTTGTGCGTTCACGAATCACGCCTTCAATCGTGCCATCGCCTTTCAGATTGATCTCAACTTTGCGTTTGGTCGAATTAAATTCCGCCGGAATAATCGGCATTTGCGACAAACCACCGTTGTCGCCCGCCATTATCAGCGCATAACTTCCTTGTTCGTGGTCAGGCAAATCTCCGACTGTGGTGAATGGATCGGTTGCATCGAAAATTAAAAGCCGTCCGAGTTTCGGATGCGTAATGACACTTGCGGCTTGCGTTGTGTCACTGATTTTAACCGCGATAATGCAATGATTAAACTGACTCGGACTTGCCCATTCAGCGCGGACATAATTCGGTTCGCCCGAATAAATTGCAATCGGAAAAGCCTCGATTTTGAGCGATTTGAGCATTGCCCGCATCAATGTCGCTTTGTCTTTGCAATCGCCGTAACCACGCGCCAAAACCATATTCGACGGGCGCGGACGATAGCCGTTGCCGTAACCAACGCCAATGTCAATCGAAATATATTGCAAATTTTGGACGAATGTTCCGATGGCGCGAATTTTGTCGAGTTCGGTTTTGGCATTCGCCGTTAATTCCTGCGCTTTGGCGGCAACCGAATCGTCAACCACGACTTGCGGGTCATACATTTGGCTTGCCCAACGCGAAACTTCCGTCCAATCGGCAAAAACTCGATTCACGCCTTGTTCCGCTTTTTCGGGCGTAAAACTGACCACGATGCGTGGCACGAGATTGACAAACGCCGGACTCATCGGTTCATCGGCAATCGGCGCAAGGTTGCGAAGTTCCCAAGTGTAATTTGTTCCGGTTGTTGCTTGCGGCTCGATGTTCGGGTGATTGAACGTAATGCTCGAAGCCTTCCAACCGTTCGGCAAAGTCAGCGAATAGCGCGAAACCAATGTCGGCAAATCGTCCTGAAAGATAAATCTGTCTTGGAAAAACAGCGGACGATCTTCGGTGGTAATCGAATAACCGAAAACCGAACCGACATCAACATCATTCGTGCCGTCAATGATTTTTACCCGATATTCGTTATAAATATCATCAGGATCGGAAATTTGGTCAATAATCGTTTTTTTGTCGTATTCCTTGGTTGTTCCGTCGGGACGAATAAGCCACGCGGTTATGTCGCGCACTTTTCCCGAACTGACGAGATAGAGCGCGAAAGCCACGGCTTCGCGTCTGCCTTCGCGGGTGAGAATTTTCACCGCCCGATTTTCGGTGGTAACGAGCTTGCCGTCCGATGTCAAAACGGTTTGTTGTTCGTTGTGCAAAACAACCGCTTTGATGTTTTTTTCGTAAGACGGCACACTGCCCGAAGCCGCTTGCCGCATCCAACTCGGCGGAGCATTATCAACTGCAAAAACGCTAACCGATAAAAAAATAATCGTAAAAACTATTCGAGGAAACATAATTAAAAACTCCTTTTACCTTTCTATTACTCGCTTTGTTTAATCGAAATCGTATGCGAATCCGATTTTTGAATATTATCCCAA
>CALMEH010000539.1 GCA_937863115.1 uncultured Acidobacteriota bacterium | reverse complement strand
AAATTCGGGATAAACGATAAAAGTCCCGCGATCAATCCGAGCGTCAGCGCGAGCGGAACGCCAAGAATCGAAAGTCCGATCCATGTTAAAATTCCGATAAAAAGCATCGAAGCCGTTTTGCCGATCAGCCACCAAGTCAGAGTATTTCCGATTTCGCCCAAAACTTGTTCGACACGCGGACGCGAGGCAATAGGAAAGCTTTTCGTTAAACCTTTCGTGTAAAATTTCGGCTCGACTGCTAAATAAATCGCCAACAAAATAACGACAAAAAAATTGCCGATTGCGCCAACCGTCGAAGAAAAATATCCGCCGACTCGTGTCAGAAGGCTGGAAAAATCAAGATTATTGATTTTGTCCCGAATTGCTTCATTATTCGGAAACTGTTCGATAACCGTTCTTCCCCAACTGAATTGAGAAAAATAATCGCTTAATTTTTGAACTGAATCCGGCAATTTCCCGCGCAAAAGTTTAATTTGTTCGGCAACATCGGGCGCAAGCAAAGCAATCGCGCCGGCTAAAATTCCGAGAAGCAAAACCGACACTAGTAAAACCGACATCGTTTCGGAAAGTTTTGTGTAGCGATTGACGAAATCTGCCAAACCGCGCAAAAAAATCGCCAACAAAATTCCGGCAAAGGTCAGCAAAACTACGTCTAAAATTTGGAAAAACAACTGATATAACAAATATGTCGTAACAGTAATAGCTACGGCAATGAGAACTTTGCTCGTATAGGTCAATTGTTTTGGATTATTTGGAGTCATTAGTTTTTAAAATCAATTATCTATTGTCGGCGGAAGTTTTTCAACTAATTTATCCGCTTTCGTCTTAAAACAGGGAGCGGTAACGACTTGGCTGATTATTGGCATTTGCCAAGTTGCTACCGCTCCCTGTTCTCATTTTAAATTGTTTGCGATAATAAATTTACGGCTTAGTTTTGCAAAAAAATGTCGTTTTGAGTGTCTATAAAAAGTATGAACCGTAAGTCCACACCGATTTTTATTGATTTTGGCAACGAAGACGACCCGACTTCGATAAAAGGTCGCGCCCGCCAACACGAACAACATCGTGAGCGAGTAGTCGTTTCCATTTTTGCACATTTATATTTAATGTCGGCGACTGATATTTTGCCGGTCAATCGCTCGGTGGCGGCGGAACGCGCTTATTGGCAAGATTTCGGCGGTTCTGATTCTGCCGGAACACAAGCCGCGCATTGCGTTCCGTGTCAACTGAAAATCAACGGTCGCCGCCCCGAACAATACGTCAGAAAATACAGCAATAAGGTGAGCGATGAAATTGTCGGGCTTTTCGGTAAAACCAATCCGTTTTTGCCCGCGATTTTTAATAAATGTGATTCGCGTTGTGAGGCAAACGGTTTAGTGGATGCTTTTTGGGACGCGGCAATTAAAGCAGTTGATTTCGGTTTATGCAAAAGTTTGAAGATAAAAGACGTAACCAATCACATCCGCAATGCTTTTGGTTTGTATTCCGTCGAAGCGAAAACAACTTTCGATTACGTCTATCAACTTTACGAAATTGACCGCACTCGCGCCGCAACTTTCGGCAAAACCGCCGAAATGAACGAAGCTAAAACGAAAAAAGTTATTATCCAACACTATCGCCGCGAACTTGCCAGCCCGGTCGCTATGGAAGATGTCGTCCGCTTCGGAGAAATCGAGGACTTAATTAATACTTACAAATCGTTTGGAAAGTGAAAAAGTGAAAAAGTGAAAAAGTTTGGTTGAAGGGATTCAATAAACTTTTTCACTTTTTCACTTTTTCACTTTAGATAATCCGTTTATCAATTAATAATTCCGCATTCAAAACCGCCGAACCTGCTGCGCCGCGAACAGTATTGTGCGAGAGTGAGACAAAGCGATAATCGAAAATATTGTCGGGGAAAAGTCTGCCGACCGTAATCGTCATTCCGTTTCCGGCTTCACGGTCGAGGCGCGGTTGCGGGCGCGAGGGTTCTTCGCAAACTTCGATGAATTTCGCCGGCGATGAATGAAGTCTTAAGGACGGAAAATTCTGCATTGCGCCCATTACGTCTTCCAGCGTCGAAATTTGTTTCAGTTTAACTCTGACGCTCGCTGTGTGTCCGTCCAAAACATTGACGCGAAAGCATTGCGCTGACACGGTAAAATCAGCTTTTTCTATGGATTCGCCGTTAAATTCGCCGATAATTTTCTGCGCTTCGGTTTCGACTTTCGGTTCTTCGCCGGCGATATACGGCATTACGTTGTCAATAATATCAAACGCTGAAACGCCCGGATAACCTGCGCCGGAAATCGCTTGCAGCGTCGTTACAAAAACTGATTCAATGCCGTAACTGCGATGAAGAGCGGCAAGCGGCGGCGCGAAACTAATCACGGCACAATTCGGATTTGTTACGATAAATCCTTTATCAAATCCGCGTTTTCTTTTTTGAATTTCAATCAAACCTAAATGGTCGGCGTTGATTTCGGGAATCAAAAGCGGAACGTCTTCGTCCATCCGATAGCTCGAAGAATTGCTAATGACCGGATAACCCGCACGCGCAAAAATGTCTTCGGTTTCACGCGCTACGTTTGACGGCAGACTCGAAAAAACCAAATCACAATCAAGCGGCGGCTCAATCGGCTGAACCGTGATGTTTTTGACATATTCCGGCATCTCGCCCGCGAGTTTCCACGCACACGCTTCCGCGTAAGGCTTGCCCGTCGAACGGTCAGAAGCCGCCAAAGCAGTTATTTCAAACTGCGGATGATTTTCCAAAAGTTGAACGAATCTTTGCCCGACCGTTCCCGTTGCGCCCAAAATTCCTACACGATATTTTCTCATAAAGAAAATAAATGCTAGGCGAAACGGAGAGCGAAGTCAAATTTTCGGCTACTTTATCGAATAATCATCGCCTTTACCGCCTCTGATAAGCCGATAAACGGCGCGATTAAAACTATCAAAAATCCGATTCCTGAAAATACTTCTCCCATAATTTCCGCCTATTTTTTTCTCACTATTTCACGCCTTCGTATTTGGTATCTTCGATTCTGGCACTTGAAATTTCTATTTTGCCATCAACAAAAGTGATTTTTCCGCGAAACAAAATTTCCTGTTCCGGTTTAAGTTTCATAACTTTGTCCACCTCAAGCGAATCAAAATAACACCATATTTCGGCTAGTTCTCCGCCTTTGACGGGCAAATTAAAGACAACAAAAGGATGATGCGTTTCGGTTGTTTTGGTAGTTGTGGTTGTCTTTGGTGTCGGGGTTTTCTCAAAACTATTTGATATTCTACTGACCGTTCGCCGGATTCTGGTTAATTTGCTGGTGCTGGTGCTTCTCCGATACGGAGTTGAAGATTTTGAAGGAGTTGGGCTTACTTTAACATTTTGGGTAACGGTTTTTGTTTCGACTTCATCACCAAAATCCGCAACTTTTCCTTTCAAAAGAACAAAATTTGCGCCGTATTTTCTGGTTGCTTCCGCTTGATTTGTTTCAAATTCTTTCTGCACCACACTCGCCAGCACGGGTGTTTCGAGAAATTCTTCGATTTTTCGCTCCGGCAATTTGGCAATGCCGAGTTCTTGATACGGCAGATTGTTTTCAATCGTTACAACCGCATCTTTGCGTCCGCGGACAATGACCACATTTGCTCCGGCTAGATGTGCGACTATCACTCTGCCGTCTATTTTGGTTATCGAAACTATTTCGGTTCCGTTTTGTTTAACTATTTCGCTCGTCGGTTCGAGATATTTCTTAGCGTTGAAACCTTGCCAGGCTTCTTCCGGCGATTTGTAAAGTTCAATTTGATATTTGCCCGCGATATTTCCATTGATGTAAATGGCTTCAAAGTTTTGACAGCCACAATATTCTGATGATACCGCGCTGTATAGCGGCGCACCGCTCAATTTAAGCTCGGCAAATGTTGCCGGAAAATAATTTGCCGGCGGAGTCGGCGTTGGTATCGCCGGAGTTGTGCCAACACTCGAACTTTGTCCGCATCCGATTGCCAAAGTCATCATCAGCCCGAAAGAAATTAAAATAATAAATCTCTTAACATCCTGATTTTGCTTAATATTTTCCATCTTTTTCTTCTCCAAACTATAATGCGACAAAACCCGAAAAAGCGGCTCAAAAAACCGATAAGCCTTTGCGATTCTAGCGCGACAAGTCGGAAGTAACTCTCATACTCGCCCCCATTGCCGGTTCTTTGCGCCCCGAAGTTACATATAAAAAACCGTAATATGAATCAACCGATATGTATTGGTTGTTTTTTCCTTCTGCGGTTGTTTGACAACGCGAAGGCGGAATTCCGACCCACGGCGAAAACGGCGTAACTTTTTCAAACGCGGTTTTGTTTTTTTCCAATTCGTCGCTGACTTTTCTGCACGCATCTAAGGCTTGGTCGGGTGTGCTGTATTTGAAAATTTGGAGCGCGACTTTTTCACTCGAACCTGCGCTGCCGTATTCGGCGGCGGCGGCATCTTTAATGTCTTTCACGGCTTCTTTCAACTCTTTCGGCAAATTTTGGCTTGCCTGTAAAAGTTGCAAACTGTCCATTGTTTTTTCCTTCCGGAATTTACCGTCGTTTTTTATAGTGTTGAATTCACTTGGCAAAAGACCCATCGCCGTTGTCGAATTTGCCCGCGTTTGATCGTCGCTTTGTCTTTTCAAACGGGCTTGCTCCTTCATATACGGATTTATGACGTAAGCCCATAAAACGAAGCCGATGCCGACAATAACAAGTAATCCGATAACGCCACCAATGAGTGCAAACTTTTTCCCGCTCGATTTTTGCGGCTCAAATTGTTGTTGTTGCGGCGGAACCTGCGCCGACTGATTCGGCTGAAACTGCGGTTGCGATTGAAATTGATTCGGCACAATCGGCGGCACACCAAAAACCGTCGGCGGCAAATCAGGCGCAGATTGCATTTCAGGAATCGAATTTTCACCGCAATTCAAACAAAAACGGTCGGTGTTTGTTGTGTTACATTTCGGACATATCCACATAGTTTTCTCCTAAAAATTATCTTCACTAACTAATGCGACAAAACTCGAAAAAGCGGCTCAAATTTTCGTCGGTTTTTGATAATTTGGCGTTTCGGGCGCGTCAGCGATTTTTGAGATTTGCCAAAAAGTCGGTGCGCCGTCGGAATGTTCTTTGACTTGCAATTCGACGATTTCGCCCACGTTCAAATCCAGAAACGCTTCCGCCGGAATGTCTTGTTTGAAGATTTCTCCGGCGACTTTGAGTTCGGCGAAAAATTTTGTCGGTTTTCCGAGAAATATTTCTTGCGAAAGTTTCACCAGCGGCGCAACGATGACGCGCTTTTTAGTGTCGGCGTTTTGTTCATTAGTTTTCAATTCTTCGCTAACGGCGATTTGTTTTTTGACTTTCGATTTTTTAAGCCACCAACTGAAAATCAGCAAAGCCGCCAACAAAGCCGAAACGCCGCCGAAAATCACACGCCACAGCAGTTCGGCATTGGCATAGAAAAACACCACGAAGGAAAAAGCGACTAAAACCAGTGAAATCGAAAACAAACAGCCGTTGCCGTCTTTCGCTTCACGCACGAGTTTTTCGCGGTCTTCGGCGGTTATGGAAACGATTTCATCTTTCAAAAACACCTGTTTCTGTGAATCGTTTTTCATTTTCTCGCGTTTGAAGGCGGCAACTTTGGTCATTTCGAGCGCGACACGGCTCGAACCGTCGGGCTTGTAAATCAAATGCGTTTCGAGCATATCGCCTTCTTCCCATCTCTCGTGATCGAGCGAGTCCTCTTGCACTTGCTCTTTCGTGGAAAGATACGTCATCAAGCAATGGCTGGTATGATTATCGACTCTTCTCGTATAGCGATTCAACCGCTCAACCGGAGCGATAACTATTCTTTTTCTGTTCGCCGCCAATTCTTTCCGCGTATTTGCGTTGCCGTGCCAGCCAATCAAAAAAATAATCACCGCACTGATGACGACCATTCCACCACATTGAAACGCAGTTCTGGAATCGTTTCCGTAATATAGATACAAACCGCCGATAAAAGCCACCGTCACAGTTATCAAAAACAGCAGACAGCCTTTGCCGCTGATGCTCGATTGCAGGGCTTTTTTTTCCGCGTCCGTCAGCGGCGAGATTTCGTCCCGATAAATTCTTCGCTGTTCTCCGTTGAATATTTTCGGTTCAAATTCACGCGGCTCTTGCGGTTCTTCTATCTTTAAATTAAGCATTTCCATAATTTTTTCGGTCGCGGTTTTTCAAACGGCTTTCAAAAATTTACAGCACCAGCTTAGACCAAACCCGAGCATATAACATCACCGAATAGTCTTTATATCCCGAACTGATAACCAAAAATCCGTAAGCCGATCTCACGCCGACGTATTGACCGTTTTTGGTTTCTCCGGTCATCCCGCAATGACCCAATCTGTCGTCATACATCGGACGCGGCTCTTCAATGAAATTATCTTTGTTCCTGAGCATTTCCTGACTGATATTTTCACAGGCTTTTTTGGCTTGATCGGTCGAATTATATTTGAAAATTTGCAAAATTGCTTCCTTTTTATCCGCAGTTGCATAGACACCGGCGGCAGCATCGTTGATGTTGTCCATCCCCAAATCTACTTTGGCAAATTCTTTTTTGCTCGCCTCCAGATGCTGAGATTTATCCAACGTCTTCACGCGGTTGACAGTTTGCGAACCGTAAGCAATGTTTTCAAGCAAAAGGTCATTCGCCGACATAGATTTCGCTTTCGTCTCTCGTTCCTTCTCATTACCGTCAATTTCCCGCTTGGCTAAATACGGCACAACGGTATTGTCATAAAAATACTTTCCGGACAGGACGATGCCCGTAAGAATGATACTGCCGATGCCGCAGATAATCAGAATCTTCGACAAATTCGATTTTTTTTGCACGACTGAAATCGATGGCTGATTCGGCGGCGCAATCAGCGGCGCATGCATTCCGAAAACCGTCGGCGGCAAATCGGACGCGGCTTGCTCATTTGCCGACGCGCCGCAGTTCAGACAAAAATTCTGCGTGTTTTGCGTGTTACATTTCGGACATATCCAATTATTCATAAATTTTCTCCTACGGTTTATTTTTTATACGGAATTTGGCGTGAATCGCCGCTTTTTCGGCTTTCGTCGTAACATACGCATTTATCGTAAATGTCCGTATAACAAATGAATTTAACGCTATGGCTCTGTTCGCGGATGTGCGGTGTTGAAGTTTCGCCGCCCAGATAATCGCGCACCGTGTAATCGGTATTGACGGGATACGCGGGCGAAGCATCAATGCTGTATTGCTCATTTCGATAGCGCGTGGCGGCACCGACGCGGAAAGTTTGAAAATCAACTTCCGTGTCCCGAAATTTGCCCGAACTCTCACCAAATGTGGTCGCGTGTTTTTTAGTGATAATGTCGCGGAACTCGGTTTCCGTTGAACATTTCCCGCCGCCTTTTGTCGTTGTCCTTTCGCTTGTTTCGCTGTCCTTACAAGCAAAAGCCATCGCAAAAAGCATCACAAAAATCCAGCCGAGCGATTGCAGCGAATTTCGTAGATTAGATTTTGTTTGATTTTTCATTTAAATTTTTCCTTATCCAAAGCGAGATTACAATTTAGTATCCGCACTCACGATTTTCTCCTTTGAAATAAATAATATTGTTTTTCGGGTCTGCCGGCTCATAACAAACACTGCCTTCTTTTCCTTTAGGGAATTTCATCTGTTCTGCATACGGAACCCATCTTTTATCGGAATGCGTTTTTCCGTCAACAACAAAATCGTAATGAATATAATCCCTGCGGCGGCTTCCTGAACCTGCTACATAATTGGTGATTTTGCCGACAGTTTCCGCCGTTCGTTTTTTTCGCTGTTCTTTATATTGCTCATCTGCTTTTCGGAAGTCTTCCTCCATTGACATTTTTCCCATAAAGACAATTACGAAAATAGTTCCGATAAACATCAAAACGCCCACAACAAAACATCCGACAAAAAGAGGTTTTTTAGTAAATTCCATTTTATTTAATGGCGCGACTTGTGCGCTTGCCGCCGCGCCGCAATTCACACAAAACTTTCCTATATTTTGCCTTTTACATTTTGGACATATCCACATAATCGCTCCTTCTTAACCTGCTCTTTACGGAAATCGCGGAATATCTTTTAAGACCGGACTTTTGACCGGCTCTTCCGAACCGCTTTGCCATTCGCCGACGGAATTGACGGAAAAGTTGATGATGCGAACCCAATTTTCTTCAACCACCGTCCGAGTGCGGTAAAAAGTTCTCACCGTGTAAGTTACTTTTACCGGATAGACCGTTGTTCCGCGTTTGCCGTCGCCGCTGTCTGCATTCGGACTCCACGGACGCGGCGCACCGATTTCCAACTTCGTTACATCAACCGTAACT
>CALMEH010000538.1 GCA_937863115.1 uncultured Acidobacteriota bacterium | reverse complement strand
GCGGCGCGAATGCCGGTTCGTTGGGGAAAATCGCGTCTGTTTTATGCGATCGGAATCGGGCGTAATTGTTCTGGCTTTTGCCTATTTGCTGATTTATTTCGGAAGTGGAAATTGGTTTTGGAGTGCGGAAAGTTGGCAGATTTCGGTTTTAATTTGGAACACGGCTTTTGTTCTTTGGGTTGGCGTTTTGTTGTATTTGCGCGGACGGCAAAAACCGAAAACCGATTGGAGTTGGGCATTTGCGATTGCGTTTTTAATCGCGGCTTTTGTTTGGCTTACGCCCGCTTTTTTCAGTCTTTCGCTGGTTTATCTGCATCCGTTTGTGGCAATGTATTTTTTGGAAAGACAAATTCGGCGCACAAAAAAAGAATGGCTCAAGGCTTATCATTTTTGCCTTTTAACGATTCCGTTTTTCGTGATAATTTTATATTTCGCTTTTGCATTTGCGCCCGATTTATCAAACGAAACAAATCTTTTTTGGCGCATCACACAACACGCCGGAAGCGAAATTTTGCCGTCAGTTTCGAGTCATTTCTTAGTTGCCACGCACGTTTTTCTCGAAACGATTCATTACACGGTTTGGATTTTGCTGATTCCGCTTGTGGACAGACGCGCCTTGCCTTGGCGATTGAAGGAAATTCCGCTGATTTCAAACAAAAACGGTTTCCCGAAACTGATTTTCAGTATTTTGGCAATCGGATGTTTTTTCGTTTTCGTGCTCTGGATCGGCTTTTCGGTAAATTATGAAATAACCCGCGACATCTATTTTGCCTTCGCAATGGCGCACGTTTTAGCGGAATTTCCATTTTTGGTGAAAATGTTATAGCCTGCGAAACACACGAAAGATACGAAAAACAGTTAATCAAATTTTCGTATCTTTCGTGTGTTTCACAGGCAAAATTTTTATGTTTTTATTTGATGCACCTGCAATCGAAGTTGTAAAAAATGCGCCGCTTGATCGTTTGTGGCTTTTTTTGCCGATTGGTTATTTGACCACGATTTTGATTGAAACGCCCGTTTTGCTTTTCGGGCTTTCGCCGAAATTGTCGTTTAAACAAAAATTGCTTTGCGGCATTTGGTTGACGGCTTGCACTTATCCGATTGTCGTTTTGGTTTTGCCCGCGATTTTTCTCGATTATTCGCGCAATCTTTATTTAATCGTCGCCGAAATCTTTGCGCCTGTTGCCGAATGTGTTTTATTTTGGATTGCTTTTCGCAGTAAAGATTTGCTCAAATCAAACGATTGGATTCGATGTTTTATCGCCATCGTTGTTGCAAATCTCGCTTCTTTTGGAATCGGCGAAATTTTCAATTATTATCAATGGTTCGGATTGTTTTAAATGAAAGTCCAAAGTCCAAAGTTCAAAGTCCAAAGTTTGAGAATTACCGAAATTTTTCTCTCGATTCAAGGCGAATCTTCACACGCCGGACGACCTTGCGCGTTTGTGCGCTTAACAGGTTGCCCGATGCGTTGTGTTTGGTGCGACAGCGAATACACTTTCACAGGCGGCGAACGATTGAAATTTGATGAAATTTTTGCACAACTAGAAGATTTCGGCTGTAATTTAGTCGAAGTTACAGGCGGCGAACCGCTTGCACAAAAAAATGTATTTCCTTTTATCACAGAACTTTGCGAACGCGGTTACGAAGTTTTAATCGAAACCGGCGGATTTGTTTCGACCGAAAGAGTTGATAAACGCGCAAAAATAATTTTAGATGTAAAATGTCCCGCATCGGGCGAATCGGAAAGAAATCATTGGGCAAATTTGGAACGATTAAACTACGAAAAAGACGAAATAAAATTTGTCATCGCAGATTTAAACGATTGGAATTTTGCGCGTGAAATCATCGAAAAATACGATTTGCAGAATTGCACCAAAGAAATTTTAATCTCGCCCGTTTTCGGCATTGAAAATCTCCAAGAAATCGCCGAAACTGTTTCACGAAGCAATTTGAAAGTTCGCCTTAATTTACAATTACACAAATATATCTGGGGTGCAGATGTTCACGGAGTTTGATTTATGCTTTTGATTTGAAAATTTGTATAATAAGAAAATGAAGTTATCGCGTTTTACCGTTACATTATTATCATTAGCAATTTTGATTTTTTCTTGTAAATCCAGTAATAAAATTAAACCGGAAGATGACTATAACTTGGCTTTAATGCAGATAGAAAAATTACACTTGCTTTATAATGAAGAAAACTTTGAAGAAATCGTTGATACATTATATTCTTCGGGTCTTGTCAAAATTGGCAATAAAAATGAAATAATAGAGAGTCTCAAATATAAATTTCAAAGATTTGGAAAGGTAATAGATTCAAAAATCTCAAATGAATATGGCACTGCTCTAACTCCAAATACTCAACGCAGAGAGGTAACAATCACAGCTAAAACTCAATTTGAGAACAAACTTTGTCCAGAAGTGTTTGTTTTTTTTGTAGATGATGAAGTAAAACTTGCTTTGCACAGAGTTAAAGATTATCCCTCAAAATCAAAATGAATAAAAAAAACCTCGCAGTTTGTCTTGTTTCCGGCGGAATGGATTCGTGCGTTACGGCGGCGATTGCGAAATCTGAAAATGATGAAATCGCGTTTTTGCATATTTCTTACGGACAGCGCACTGAACGGCGCGAACGGCAGGCGTTTAACGATATTGCAGATTTTTATAATGTTGAAAAACGGCTCGACGTGTCGATTGAATATCTTGCAAAAATCGGCGGTTCGAGTTTGACTGATAAAAATATCGAAGTCGCGGAAGCAAATCTTGAAAGCACGGAAATTCCAACGAGTTACGTTCCTTTTCGCAACGCAAATATGTTGGCGATTGCGACGAGTTGGGCGGAAGTTTTGGGTGCAAATTCAATCTACATCGGCGCAGTTTCGGAGGATTCGAGCGGTTATCCCGATTGTCGTCCCGGATTTTATGAAGCGTTTGAAAAAACCATCGAAAAAGGCACAAAACCCGACACGAACATCAAAATAAAAACGCCGATTATCAAACTTTCAAAAGCCGAAATCGTCAAAAAAGGTTTGGAATTAAACGCACCGATTCATCTGAGTTGGTCGTGTTATCGAAGCGAGAATCTCGCGTGCGGAACGTGCGATTCGTGCGCTTTGCGTCTGCGCGGGTTTGATCGAGCAGGCGTGAAAGATCCGATTTCTTATCAAGTCTGATTTTCGGAAATTTCCGCTTTTTGCTTTTCCAATTCTTCGATTCTTTGCTTTAATCTTTCGATTTCCGCGTCAATATCTTCCGTTTTCGGAGTGTTCCGGCTTAGTTTGTGAAAAAGCGGCGTAACAATCGTGAGAGCCGCGATGATGATTGACAAAACGCCGATGAAGCGCGGAATCCAATCCCCCGCAAAATCTTTTTCAAACCAAATCAGATAAAACAAAAACGCTGTCAAAGTCCAAACCGCCGCGTGTGCGGCATAGCGCGACCAGAGAAATTTCTTTTCCAAATGTGCGATGGAAAGCAAGGAAATATGGGAGCAAGACACGGCGAGAAGTGTTGCGGTCATCATCGTTTTGACAAAATATTCTCCTTCGCGCGAACTGCTCCAAATCACCACAGCAGCCATAACCGCCGACAGAATCGCCAAAAATATTCCAACAATAGGCAAGAATTTTCCGCCTTCAGTTTCGAGATACGCACCGCACGCCAATCCCAAAAGACTCGTTACAGTAACAGTTAGAGTCGTCAGCAAAATCTTCGTTTCAAGCTCGCCGAAATCGCCAAAAAGTATCACGCCGATTCCGAGCAATGCACTAACTGCAACTGAACCAATCAGCAGAAAAAGAAAGATTTTTCTTAAATTTAGATTTCCCATTCACACAAAAATACACAAAATTGCACGAAATTAAAACTTTATTTCAAATCTCCAATCTGTCGCGCCCGATTTTCAAGCCGTTTAAATTTCCGAGTGCGCCGAATCCGATTTTTTCGGTTTGGAAAAATTCTTGCGCTAAACCTTGAACTTCTTCAATCGTTATGGCTTCGATTTTTTGCAAAGTTTCTTCGATTGAAATTTGTCTGCCGTGAATCATTTCGAGATGCGCGAGCGTTCCGGCGCGTGTGCTTGAATCTTCCAAACCGAGCAAGATCGAGGCGACCGTTTGCGCTTTCATCAATTCGAGTTCTTCCGTAGTGATGCCGTTTTTGACGATTTCACGCATTTCTTTCAGCGAAATTTTTAAAACTTTTTCGGTCTGTTTCGGCGAAGTTGCAGCATAGATCGAGAACACGCCGCAATCTTGATACATCGCCGCGCTTGCGCCGACCGAATATGCTAAGCCTTTTTCTTCGCGCACTTTTTGCCACAAACGCGATGAAGTTCCACCGCCGAGCGCGTTCGTCAAAACGTCTGCCGCATAGCGTTTTTCGCTGTTTGACGCAATAAACGGCGTAGAAATAATTAAATGCGCTTGTTCGAGATTTTTGTTCTTTTTAATCACAATCGGCGCGGCGATTTCGGGATTTGCGATTTGCAATTTGCGATTTGCAATTTGTTTTTTTCCGAAAAATTTATCGGCTAAATCAACAATTTGCTGATGTTCGACATTTCCTGCCGCTGTAATTATTAAATTTGACGGACAGAAAACTTCATCGTGAAATTTTTGCGTTTTTTCGTGATTAAAAGTTCTGACGGTTTTCGGCGTTCCGGCGATCGAAAGTCCGAGCGGATGATTCGGAAAAAGTTTTTCGTTGAAAATTTCGCCCAAAAATTCTTCAGGCGCGTCTTCGGTCATCTTGATTTCTTCGATAATAACCTTTTGTTCGCGCTTCAATTCCCTTTCGTCAAACGTCGGATTCGTGAGCAAATCCGCCAATAAGTCGAAGGCTTTTTCCATTTGATTATCAACGACTTTTATTGCAAATCCGGTTTCTTCGTGCATCGTGAACGCATCGAGGTTTCCGCCCAAACGATCAGTTTCGATCGCAAACTCGAGCGCAGTTCTTTTTCCTGTTCCCTTAAAAACCGCGTGTTCGATAAAATGTGAAATTCCGTTTAATTCAAAAGGTTCGTGGCGTGCGCCTTTGTTGAAGAAAAATCCGAGCGTTATCGAGCGAACGCCTTGCATTTTATCTGTGAGAATCGTTAAACCGTTAGGAAATCTGGAAGTCTGTATATTTTCTTTCATCGTAATAAAGCAAACTACAATTTATCACGCCGCAAGATTCGATTCAATCCAAGAAATTTTTGCCTGCGAAACATACGAAATATACGAAAAAATTTTGATTTAATTTTCGTTTCTTTCGTATGTTTCGCAGGCAAAAAACTATTCTTCCGTTTTCTTTTCAACCGCATCGGTTTCGATAACTTTTTCGTCTTGTTTGAGTCCGAGTTGCGCCATTACTTCCGGCACGTTCAATCCCATCGCTTGAAGCTGTTGGAGAAGTCCGAAAATCATTGTCGGCGCAGTTTGCGCGAAACGATTGATACCGCTCGAATTGTTATCGCCGTTTCCGTTGCCTTGATCAATCATCACGATTTTGTCAATTTTGCCCAAAGGTTCGGCAACCGCCTGGAAAACCGGAGCAGAAGATTCGATAATCGCTGGCAATCTTTCCAAAATAGTTTGCAGACGCGCAGCATCGTTAAATTCGCGCCACGCGGCGGCTTTTTCCTTTATGGCAACGGCTTCCGCCAAACCTTGCGCTTCGGTTGCTTTAGCTTGTGCCAATCCGTTTGCTTGCAATTTTTCCGCTTCTGCTAAACCCAAAGCGCGGATTTTTTCGGCTTCGGCGCGACCTTCGACTTCGATTGCCGTGGCGCGTCCTTGACCTTCTTTTTGCAAAGTTTGCGATTCGGCTTCGGCTTGCGCGATTTGCGCTTGTTTTTTACCTTCAGCTTCTAAAATCGCCGCTTCCTGCAAACCTTGCGCCCGTAAAACTGCGGCTTTTCGGTCGGCTTCGGCTTGTTTGACGACTGTTGCTTCGAGTTCTTTTTCCTTACGCAAAACTTCCTGTTCCTGCACCGCAATTTGCTCTTGCGTCCGAATTCTTTCGATGCGAACTTCTTCCGCGACAACTTCTTGTTGCGCTTGCGCTTCGGCGAGCGGTCC
>CALMEH010000537.1 GCA_937863115.1 uncultured Acidobacteriota bacterium | reverse complement strand
CCCTCAAATGGTTGTTTAACTCCCTCCCAAACTTCCTTTTTTTTTTTCTCCCACCATTTCATAAAAAATTCCCGCCGATAAAATAATTTTTCCTTTTTTCGAGTTGTTGGCATATTCGCTCGACAACATAATCGTATTTACTTCGGGCATTTTTTCCTGATTTTCAAGCGAATACCAACCGTAAATTTCACCGTAATCTTTATTTTCGAAAGCAAAATTCTTCTTCGGCTCTACAAAATCCTGCGTCTTTATCGTTTGAATTTGCTCGACTTTTACCGCTTCAATCGGCGGCACGGAAACAAATTGATATTTTACGAGATAGATTTTCGCGGCGAATACTCCGATGAAAAACGCAAGTGTTACAGCCGATAAATTAAGCAATGATTTTTGCATAAAACTAAACCTCTAAAGCGAAATTTACGCCCAAATCTTGTTAAAGTCAAGATTTTTTTTTGCACGGTTTCGTTACCAAATTTTCGCAGAAAAAAGTATAATCAAACCGCTGTAAACATTTTAATTTTCGGAGACTTCCAATGCGTCTGTTTCGACTAACGGTTTTACTTTTCTTATTATCGCTTCCTGTTTTCGCGCAAAATGTGCAGGTTACGTTTTTGCACGTTAACGACGTTTATCAGTTTATGCCGGTTGACGGAGGGAAACGCGGCGGATTGGCGCGGCTTTTGACTTTGAAGAATCAAATAAAAAGCGAAAATCCGAACACGATTTTCACGCTCGGCGGCGACACGCTTTCGCCTTCGGTCGAGACGCGAACTTACAAAGGCGCACAGATGATTGACGCTTGGAACGCCGTCGGGCTTGATTTGGCTGTTTTCGGAAATCACGAATTTGATGTCAAAACCGACGTTTTGCTTCAGCGAATGAAGGAATCGAAATTTCAATGGATTGGCGCAAATGTCATAGATGTAAAAACGGGTAAAATCTTCGCCGACACGCCACCTTACGTCATCAAAGAATTCGGCGGCATCAAGATCGGAATCATCGGTTTTCTACTTCCCGAAACTAAGCAAACTTCTTCAATGGGAGAAAGTCTGACCGTTACGGATTTCTGTTCGACAGCAAAAAAATTAGTCAAAAAAATGCGAAAGAAAGAAAAAGTCAGTGCGGTCGTCGGCTTAACGCATCTTTCGATGACGCAAGATAAACAACTCGCCAAATGCGCCGATTTCGATTTGATTTTGGGCGGACACGAACACACGCTTTTGCAATCGAGTTCAAACGGCACACCGATTTTCAAAATGACGGCTGATGCGCGTGAAATGGGCAGATTTAATCTGAATTTTAACGCACAAACGAAACGGTTTGAAAGTATGGATTGGGAAATTATTCCCGTTACAGACGCGATTGCCGATGCGCCGGAATTTGATTGGGTTTTTCAAAAATATAAACCGCTCTTGGAGCAATTATCCGTCAAAGTCGGCGCAACCTCGGTTGAACTCGATGCGCTTTCTTTTTCAAATCGCACTAAGGAAACAAATGTCGGCAATTTTATCGCGGACGTTTATCGAAACGCGACGGGCGCAGACATCGGTTTCGTCAACGGAGGTTCGATTCGTGCTGATTTGACTTATAACACGGGAGTTTTGACAAAACGCGACGTGCTTTCGATTTTGCCGTTTAATAATGCCGTCGTAAAAGTCGAGATTACGGGCGCATTGCTCAAAGAAATTCTCGAACACGCTGTTGCCAGAAGCGGCGCGGGCGAAGACAACGAACCCGGCAGATTTCCCCAAATTTCCGGCTTGAATTTTTCATTCGACACGACAAAACCTGTCGGAAACCGCATTGTCGAAATGAAAATCGGCAGCGTTTCGGTTGAAGCAACCAAAACTTACACGCTCGCAAGTTCGGATTTTCTAATTTCAAAAGGCGGCGACGGCTACACGATGTTTGCCAAAGGGAAACTTTTAACCGACGGAAAAGATGCGCCGAAAGATTCCGATTTACTGGAAAAAGCGATTAAAGATTCACCGAACGCGACAATTTCGCCGCGCCTTGAAAATCGAATCGTAAAAATCAACTAAACACTGTGTTTGACAGCGTTTTTTGAGAAGAAATTACCCGAAAATCAGCCAATGGAAAGAGAAAATCTGACTCGTTTTGCGTGGCTTTCGATTGCGGCGGCAGTCGTAACCATTTCGCTAAAATCGGCGGCTTATTGGTTCACGGGTTCGGTCGGTCTTTTGTCTGATGCGCTCGAATCGCTGATAAATCTGGCGGCGGCAATCGTCGCACTTTTCACTCTGAAGATCGCCGCGTCGCCCGCTGACGAAGAACACGCCTTCGGACACGACAAAGCCGAATACTTTTCGAGCGGCATCGAAGGAACGCTGATTTTTATCGCCGCGTTGAGCATTGCTTACACGGCTTTTAATCGTCTGTTGATGCCGCAACCGCTTGAACAGATCGGCATTGGCTTAATTGTTTCAGGCATTGCAACGGCGGTAAATCTCATCGTTGCACGAATTCTCATCAAAGCCGGAAATGATCATCATTCGCTCGTTCTCGAAGCCGACGGACATCATTTGATGACCGATGTTTGGACATCGGTCGGCGTGGTTATCGGCGTTGGTTTGGTTAATTTGACCGGCTGGCTTCGGCTTGACCCGATTGTGGCGATTCTTGTTGCCGTCAACATTGTTTGGACAGGTTTCAGTTTAATCAAACGCTCGGTTTTAGGCTTGATGGACACGGCAGTCGCGCCCGAAATTCAAACTGTTGCGGAAGAAATCTTGAAAACACACGCCGCAAACACAAATATCACCTTTGAAAACTTCCGCTCGCGCCAATCGGGAGCGAAAAAATTCTTTTACGTTGACATTCAATTTCCGAACGATTGGTCAATCCGCAAAGTCCACGATATTGCGGACGAAATCGAACAAGACATCCGCGAAAAAATTCCGAATTCCATCGTCTTTACGCATCTCGAACCGTTTGACAAATAATTAAATCTTGCCGAATCTGCGCCGATTTCGTTCTTGTGCCTTAACTCTTTCGATTTCGCGGTCTTTCGGCGGCGCATTCGTTACGAGAGAATCAAGCAGATTCTTTGAAACCTTCGTAATTTCATCAACCGCCGTTTCAAAAGCCGTCTGATTAATCGCCGAAACTTTCTGAAATCCGCCGATTTTCCGAACAAACTGAACCGCCGCCGATCTAATCTCATCATCAGTCGCCGGCGGTGCAAAATTGTGTAATTGTTTGATGTTTCGGCACATACGATTATACGGTTTATCGTTCTGACATCTGCAAAAATTGAGTCGTCGGCTGTGTTTATTCAACCAACACTTGTGTTTATCAAATCAATGGCTGTTTTTTTCTACTCGATACTTGAGTTTAATCAATCAACGGCTGTGTTTTCGCGCTCAACGACTGTGTTTTCTTAGTCAGTGATTGTGTTTTTTCGGTTTACAGTTATTTCTACGCGCTCAACACTTATGTTTCCTCATCTATCTACGGTTTTTTAGAATCGTTCGTCTGTTTTTCATCGTCCGCTTGCGGTTTTTTCTTCACGCAATCATTACATTCTTTGACAACGACGGTTTCCGTTTTTGTAATACCGCAAATTCCGCAACCGTCATTAGCTCCTGCCGTAATTGTATAAGTTCCCGGTTCAACGCCGGTTAAATCCCAAACAACTTCTGTGCCGCTTCCGACGATTTTACCGCCCGAAACCTTATAGGTATAAGTTAAAGGATCGTTTTCAGCATCATATCCAACAGTTTTAACTGAGATTTCTCGACCACTGTCAGAACAACTTTCGCTTTCTTCAGAATTATTACAACCTATTGTTATTTCATTTGTGCTTAAAGTCAGACTTGTAACGGAAGGCGGACCACCTTCATAATGTTCAAGTCTTTCTTCTAAATTGGGTTCGCTAAAATAGCTGTCATTTTGATAAAACGCTCGATATTCTTCTGCTTCTTCATTGTTGCATAATAAAGATTGAGTGCCGTTTGGCGGGAAAATGTAAATTGTTGTAATTTTGTCTTCTTCAACCTCTTCTTCATCTTCTTCAACAACATTTTGTTCGCCGTCCTCAGAAAAATCTGCTTCGTCCTTTTCAACAACATCTTTTTCATCAACTTCAAAAGCGAGTCCAATGTCTTTGTTGTGATAAACGAATAAATCTTTGACGTTTGCATAATATTGTTCTTTGCGAAAGATTGAACTATCAACTCCGAGGTCTTCAACACGAAGTGGAATGTTTGGAGAAATTTCTATCCGAATAACTTTCCATTCGGCTACATCCCAAATCTTTTCGGAATCTTCGCCGCCGCAAGTTCCTGCCTTTGAAAAAGTAATTTCTATGTCGGCATTTTCGGTAGAAAAAGTTTGCGTATAGTCGTCATCTTCATCTTTGTCATGCTTGAAACCTTTCAGAATTCTTTTGACATCTTTGCGATTTGATTGAAGGAGTTTGATTTCTCTGGCTTTATTGAGTTCGGGGAATTTCGATTGAGCGTGTCCGAAAATGGAAACCATTAAAATTAAAATTGTCGTAAAAATCAATTTTTTCATCTGCACCTCCTTCTTTATTCGGTTTGTTTTAATTAAGTAGCCAAGCAAAATAAATAGTAAGATTGGAGCGCGGACATCTTGTCCGCCGCACTTCGAGGCTTTGCGAGAAAGGTGCGAACAACTCAATTTAATCGAAAGTTGATTTAATGTGCGGCGTGAACACGCCCTTTCTCGTTGCACTCGAAGGCGCGGGCGGGCAAGATGCCCACGCTCCAATTTTTCAAATTTATTCAGTTTATTTTAATTAACTTTCATTAACTTTCAAAACTGCGAGAAACGCCTCTTGCGGGATTTCTACTCTGCCGACTCGTTTCATTCGTTTTTTGCCTTCTTTTTGTTTTTCGAGGAGTTTTCTTTTACGGGAGATGTCGCCGCCGTAGCATTTTGCCGTAACATTTTTGCCCATGGCTTTGACGGTTTCGCGGGCGATGATTTTTGTGCCGATGGCGGCTTGGATGGCGACTTCGAACATTTGGCGCGGGATTAGTTCCTTCATTTTTGCCGTAACGAGTTTGCCTTTTGCTTCAGCAGTTTTGCGGTGCAGAACTAATGAAAGCGCGTCCACGGGTTCGCCCGAAACTAAAACGTCGAGTTTTACAAGGTCGCTTTGTTTGTAATCGGAAAAATGATAATCGAGCGAAGCGTAACCGCGTGAAACACTTTTTAATCTGTCGTAAAAATCGAGGACGATTTCATTCAAAGGCAATTCATAAACGAGCATTACGCGGTTTTCCGTGATGTATTCAAACTTTTTCTGTGTGCCGCGTTTTTCATCCAAAAGTGGCAAGATTCCGCCGAGAAAAGAATCATTTGTCAAAATTGTCGCTTCGATGTAAGGTTCTTCGATTTTGGCAATTCTGCCTGTTTCGGGCATTTTTGATGGACTGTCAACTTCGGTAACTTCACCGTTTGTTGTGGTTACGCGATAGCGCACGCCGGGCGCGGTCGTGATAAGGTCGAGGTTGAATTCGCGCTCCAATCTTTCTTGGATAATTTCCATATGCAAAAGCCCAAGAAATCCGCAACGGAAACCGAAGCCGAGCGCGGTCGAGCTTTCAGGTTCGTAGAAAAACGAAGCGTCGTTCAAACGCAATTTATCCATCGCGTCGCGCAAATCTTCGTATTGCGCCGAATCTGTCGGATAAAGTCCCGCGAAAACCATCGGTTTGACTTCTTGAAAACCCGGAAAAGGTGTGTCAACCGGACGCGCCGCTTCCGTGATTGTGTCGCCGATTTGCACGTCGGCAACGGTTTTGATTGAAGCGGTAAGAAATCCGACTTCGCCGACGCTTAAAGTGTTAATCGGTGTCGGACGCGGACGATTTACGCCTAAAGTTTCAACCAAATATTCGCGCCCTGTGTTGAAAAATTTTATTTTCGTGCCTTTTTTTATCGTGCCTTCGATGATTCGGAACAGCACGATAACGCCGCGATAAGAATCATACCAACTGTCGAAAATCAAGGCTTTCAGCGGTGCGTTTGAATCGCCTTTTGGCGCAGGAATTTTCGCTACGATTTGCTCCAAAATCTCATCAACGCCGATTCCTGTTTTGGCAGATGCAAGCACGGCTTCGCTTGCGTCCAAGCCGATGATGTTTTCGATTTGTTCTTTAATTCTGTCAGGTTCGGCAGACGGCAAATCAATTTTGTTCAAAACGGGCAGCAATTCCAAATCGTTTTCGAGTGCGAGATAAGTGTTTGCCAACGTCTGCGCTTCAACGCCTTGCGAAGCGTCAACAATCAACAACGCGCCTTCACACGCCGAAAGCGAACGCGAAACTTCATAAGAAAAATCAACGTGTCCGGGCGTGTCAATCAAATTCAAAACGTAATCGTTTCCGTCTTTTGCCTTGTAATCCAAACGAACGGCGTGAGCCTTAATCGTAATGCCGCGTTCGCGCTCCAAGTCCATATCGTCAAGGAGTTGGGCTTCCATATCACGATCGGCGACTGCGCCTGTAAGTTGCAAAATTCTATCGGCAAGCGTTGATTTGCCGTGGTCAATATGCGCGATAATCGAAAAATTTCTGATTCTTTCAGGATTCATAACTTTTAATGAGTAATTGGTAATTGGTAATTGGTAATTGGCAAAAACAAATTACCAATTACTTATTTATCTATTACCTTTTTCCGGCAATAACCGAATAGATAACAATAGCAAATTTTGGAGCAAATTCGCACTCGAAAAAATAATCTTCACTTTTCAAGAAAATTTTTACTTTTTTTGAATCTAGTCTTCTCCGCAAGACGAATTTTGCAATACAAAGCTGTTTGTTTTCATAAACAATGAAATTAAATATCCGTCTTTTTAAGGCGCAAAGTATATCTGACGGCTTGTCAAAAAAACAAATTCTCGATTTTGGGAGGTTAAAAATTATGACGAAATTTTGGAAGAAGCACGAGTCGTTTACGATTTTGGCTTTTATGTTTCTCGCAGTATTTATTATCGGTTTAAGCGGCGCAAAAGCCGCTGCGCTTTACGCGTTACAAACGGTAACAGTTTAATCAGATTTGATTCAGCAACACCGGGAACAATTACGACCATCGGTGCAATCACGGGATTGCAAGGCGGCGAAAATGTTTTAGGAATAGATTTTCGTCCGGCAACGGGCGAACTTTACGCACTCGGCAGCACAAGCCGACTTTATACGGTTAATAAAATGACGGGCGCGGCAACATTTGTCGCAACTTTATCAACGGCTTTGAGCGGGGCGGAATTCGGAATTGATTTCAATCCGACGGTTGACCGCATTCGCATCGTTTCAAATACAGGTCAAAATTTACGAGTCAATCCGACAAACGGCGCAACGATTGTTGACGGCGTATTGAATCCCGGAACACCGAATGTAACCGCCGCCGCTTATACAAACAGTTTTACAGGGTCAACGGCGACCGTGCTTTTTGATATTGACACGACTACCGACCAACTTTTTACGCAAAACCCGCCAAATGCGGGAACGCTCGTGCCGGTTGGTGCGCTCGGCGTAAATGCAACGGATGTCAACGGTTTCGATATTTTGAGTTCGACCAACACGGCTTTTGCGGCTTTGACAGTTGGCGCAACAACTTCGCTTTTTACGATAAACACGACAACCGGCACGGCAACTTCCCTCGGTGCAATCGGCGGAGGAACAAATAATCTGCGCGGACTTGCCGCCGACATCGGAACTCCGTCTTCAAACGTCAATGCCTACGGTTTGACGAATACAAATCAACTTGTCCGCTTTAACACGGCGCGACCGAATACGATTTTAAGCACAACGGCAATTACCGGACTTCAAGGCGGAGAAAATCTTCTCGGCATTGATTTTCGTCCTGCAAACGGACAACTTTACGGCTTAGGCAGCACAAGCCGTCTTTATACGATTAATCCTTCGACCGGCGCAGCAACGCAAGTTGGTGCGTCCGGTTTATTTACTTTAACCGGAACTGATTTCGGTTTCGATTTCAACCCGACGGTTGACCGCATTC